>JBDIWL010000099.1:0-5286 GCA_039638315.1 Candidatus Caldatribacterium thermophilum
AAACGACAACCGCGAGAGCTCCCCGGAAAAAGGCCTGCACGAGATGGAGTTCCCGGAAGCGGAGGAAGAAAAAGGCGGCAACGACAATGGAACCAAAAGACGGCAAGGTAGCTGCAAGGACAGCAAGGAGCTCGAGTTTCACACCGCCGAGGGCAAGGCCAATGAAGGAAGCGGTGTTGATGGCGATGGCCCCGGGAAGGCTCTGGGCAAGAGCAACGGTCTCAAGGAAATCCTCTTCAGAGAGGAGTCCATGCTTTTCCACAACCTCTTTCCGTATGAGGGGAAGCATGGCGTACCCCCCTCCCCAGGTGAAAGCGCCAATTTTCAGGAAGGTCCAGAAGAGCACGAAGGGCAGAGATTGCTTTTTAAGCATTGCCTGGGAACACCCGTCCAGTTTCCTGAGCCTTTGCCTCTACCATTTTCCGCATGGATTCTTTGTACTGGCGCACCCGTTCCCGGATTTCAGGGTACTTGACCCCCAGAATTTCGGCGGCAAGTATCCCGGCGTTTCTCGCACCATTTATGGCTACAGTCGCCACGGGAACCCCTGGAGGCATCTGCACGATGGAGAGGAGCGAATCAAGCCCCTGGAGAGCAGCGCTTTTCACCGGAACTCCAATGACTGGTAAAGGAGTCATGGATGCCACCATGCCGGGTAAGTGAGCTGCACCACCTGCTCCGGCAATAATCACCTCAATGCCCCGATGTTCTGCCTCTTTCGCATACTGGAACATGCGCTCGGGGGTTCGATGCGCTGAGACGATGGTCATCTCGTAGCTTACCCCAAATTCTTCGAGGATTTTTGCTGCCTCTTCCATAACTGGCAGGTCTGAATCACTTCCCATAATGATGCCCACAAGAGGCATGTTCCCTCTCCTTCCTTTCTCCTCGAATTTTAAGGATTGCTTTGACCTTATAGGCTTTTTCAAGGGCTCCCTCAAGGGTTTCGTCAATCACCGTCACATGCCCCATTTTCCGGAATGGGCGGCTCTCCCATTTCCCGTAAATATGGATAGAAACTCCCTCGATGGCCAGAGCTTCCTCAAGGCCTTCAATGACCGGTGGACCGCTTGTTCCCTCTTCCCCAAGGAGGTTCACCATGACCGCAGGGGTGAGGAGCTTTGTCGATCCAAGGGGAAGGCCAAGGATGGCCCGCAGGTGCTCTTCGAATTGCGAGGTTGCACAGGCCTCAATGGTGAAGTGGCCAGAGTTGTGGGGTCGGGGAGCGATCTCGTTGATGAGGAGTTCTCCGCTTTCTGTGAGGAACATTTCAATGGCGAAAATACCCACGCCACCAAAGGTCTCAACACACCGTATACCCAGCTCCCTTGCTCTTTCGGCAACGTCTTCCGGGATGCGGGCAGGGGCAAGGACGAGGTCGCAGATGTGGGCTTTCGGTTCGAAGAGCATCTCCACCACAGGGTAGACCCGGATTTCTCCGGTTGTGCTTCGGGCGACAAGGACAGAGAGCTCTTTCGCAATCGGTACATACCTTTCAAGGAGTGATGGTCCCTGGAGGCGCTTTGGGTAATCCTCTTCGCCTTTCAGGATAGCCACACCCCTTCCATCGTATCCCCCAAAGCGGGCTTTCTGCACCAGGGGAAATCCAAAAGCCCGAAAGGCGGAGGGAGTATCTTCTTCGAGAAGGGTAAAGGAAGGAACAGGAAGTCCAGCCTCTCTGAGGACCGTCCTTTGCCGAAACTTGTCCTGGATGATTTCCAAAAGTTCCGGGGAAGGGCGAATCCTGTCTTTCCCGGAGAAGGATTTGAGGAACTGTGTGTTCACGTGCTCGATGTCGTAGGTGACTACGTCGCTTGCTCTGCAGAGTTGCTTTAGACCCTCTTCGTCGTAGAACCCGGCAGTAATTTCCTCATCCGCCACCTGGGCAGCAGGGGAAGAAGGTGTGGGGTCAAGGATGGTCACAAAAAGCCCCATTCTCTTTGCTTCCTGGGTCATCATTTTGGCAAGTTGTCCACCGCCGATAATGCCGAGTCGGTACAGGGGAAAGCGCCACGTTGCCATGGGAGTCACCACGCTCCATTGTACCATGGAATTTTCTCCTTTTCCGGTGCAGAGTTGGCAAGGTATTTCATCCTCCTCTTTTGGAGGTTGAGACCATGTCCTTTGACGTTACCATGGATCGGACGATGCGGGTTGTTGTTCGGGGACTCGATTACGCCATGATGCGCCAGCGTGTTCTTGCCGAAAATGTGGCCAATGTGGAGACACCTTACTACAAACGGAAAGACGTGGATTTTGCAAGCGCCTTTGAGGATGTGCTTCGGGAGAAGGACGTTCTCCCTCTTTCGACTACCCATCCAGAGCACTTTGCCGATGGTGCAAGGGAAACCCAAGCTATGGGGACTGTGGAAGAGGCGTACGCTGTCCGTCAGGACCGGTCTGGTGTCGATGTGGAAAAGGAGATGACAGCTGTATTGGAGAACGCCCTGTACTACCAGGCCCTTGCTCGCATGATGTCAGATAAACTCGGTCTTTTGCGAACCGTTATTCGGGAGGTGCGCTAAATGAAGATTTTTCGGTCCTTTGATATCAGCGCATCGGCACTTACTGCTGAGCGGCTCCGCTTGAGTGTTATTGCCACAAACATTGCCAATGCCGAAACCACCCGTACCCCCCAGGGTGGGCCGTATCGCCGCAAAGAGGTGGTGTTCGTACCCCGAGAGAATGGGGGTGTGGAAGTGGCAGCCATTCAGGAGGATACAACGACCCCACCGCGGATGGTGTACGACCCGGGGCATCCTGATGCCAATAGTGAAGGGTTTGTGGCGTACCCCAATGTTTCTGTAGTCAACGAGATGGTGGATCTCCTTGCGGCAACCAGAGCATATGAGGCAAATGTCGCTGCTTTGAACGCCACAAAGAGCATGCTCACAAGTAGCCTCAATATTGGGCGATAAGGGGGTAAGAGCATGGAAGTTTCCCGGGTAGCCACGAGCGCTTTTTCTCCGTTAGAGAAGGTGGCACCAAAGGCTTCGCAGGGAAACGATTTTGCCGAAAAACTCTGGCAAGCTTTAGAGGAAGTCAACAACCTCCAGAAGGAAGCCGATGCGGCAATCCTTGATGTTGCCCTGGGGAAGGAGGAGAATCTGCACCGGGCCATTATCGCCCTTGAGCGGGCCAATCTCGCCCTGGGGCTTGCTGTCCAGGTGCGCAATAAGGTCATTGAGGCGTATCAGGAAATTATGCGTATGCAGGTGTGAGCAATGCGGAGCCCTCTTGCAGATTTCACAGAACAGGTGAAAAACGTCTGGGGAGGTATGACCCAGTCGCAGCGGGTGCTCTTTCTCCTTGTGAGCACTGCGCTTTTTGCTGGCCTTATCACCCTTTTCCTCTATTCGGGAAAACCTGATTACGCCCCCCTTTTCCGGAGTACCGACCCTCAGGAAGCTGGACGGGTCGTGGACGCGCTGCGGGAGCTCAATATTCCGTACCGTCTCTCAAGTGGTGGAACGGTTGTCGAGGTCCCTCAGGACAAACTCTATGAAGCACGGATGAAACTTGCCCAGAAAGGTTTTCCCTCGAAAGGCACAGGCTTTGAGATTTTTGACAAGGGAACCTTTGGGCTCACGAGCTTCCTCCAGCGAGTGAACTACCAAAGGGCTCTCCAGGGGGAACTTGAGCGGACCATTGCGACCCTTGCGGAGGTTGAGGCAGCCCGGGTGCACATCGTGCTCCCCGAGGAGCGCCTCTTTGCCGAGGAGGAGAAAGAACCCACGGCTTCAGTGGTTTTGCGGCTTCGCCCCGGGGCAACCCTCAAAGAGGCTCAGATTGAGGCCATCGCTCACCTTGTGGCAAATAGCGTTGAGGGGTTGCGTCCTGAGCGGGTGGCTATCATCGATGACCAGGGGAACATCCTGGCAAGTGGGACAAAAGAGGGTGTAACCCTTCTCAGCCTTGCAAACCTCACCGCTGCGCAGCTTGAGATAAAAAGAGAGGTGGAGGAAGTTCTCACCCGCCGGATTCAGACGATGCTTGAGAGTGTTCTGGGAGCCCGGCAGGCAGTGGTTCGGGTGAGCGCTGACCTGAACTTTGAGCGCCGGGAAGGGGAAAAGGAAACTTTTGAACCAGTTCTTGAAGGAGAGGGCATTGTTCGGAGTACTAAGGAAACTGAGGAACGGTACCAGGGAACGGCAACTCCTCCCGGGGGTACAGCGGGGGTTGCTTCGAACATTCCAATCTACGCTGAACCTGAAGGTCGCGGAACACAGAGCACCTATGCCCGGCGAGAGTCGACGGTGAACTATGAGGTGAACCGGATTCTGGAGCGTTTCAGTTCCTCTCCCGGGAGAATTGAGCGATTGTCGGTTGCGGTGCTTGTTGACAGCATGCTTCCTCAGGAGGCAGTGGAAAAGGTGCGTTCTGTGGTTCAGGCGGCAGCAGGTCTTGACTTTGCCCGGGGGGATACGCTCATTGTTGAGGCTCTGCCCTTTAACCGGGCTATGTGGGAGGAAGAGGCGAAGGCCCTTAAGGCACAGAGATTCATGGATCTTCTTGAGCTTTTCTTGAAGTACGGACTCATCGGGTTCTTTGTGCTCCTCTTTTACGTCCTTGGGAAGAGGATTCTTGTGGCTGCCACGACGCCTCAGGAAGTGGTTGCCGAGTTCTTCGAGGCTCCAGAAGTTCCCGAAGAGGAGGAACGTGTTGAAGAGCTTCCCCCGGTTCGTCCACCAGAGCTCAGTCCAGAAGAGCGCATGCGCCTTGAATTGCAGAGGAAAATGGAGGAAGAGATTCAGCAGCTTGTCCAGACCAATCCCGATAGCGTGGCAAAACTCATTCGAAACTGGCTGAGTGAGGAGTGACCGGTATGGCCCTTGTTCCCCGAAAGCACTTAACAGGAAGACAGAAAGCGGCCATCCTCCTTGTGAGCCTTGGTCCTGACCTTGCTGCACAGGTTCTGAAGCGCTTGACCGATGAGGAAATTGAGGATTTAACCCTTGAGATTGCTACCCTGGAGAAGGTTCCCCCAGAAGTCCAGAATGAGGTCATCAACGAGTTCTACCACATGGCTCTTGCCCAGCACTACATCGCTCAGGGAGGCATCGAGTACGCCCGGCAACTCCTTGAGAAAGCCCTTGGTCCTCACAAGGCGCAGGAAATCATTTCACGGCTTTCGGCGACCTTAGAAGTCACACCTTTTGAAGCCCTGCGGCGGGCCGATCCTTTACAGATTCTCAACTTCATCCAGGGAGAGCATCCTCAAACCATTGCCCTGATTCTCTCTTACCTCAAGCCGGAGCAATCGGCAGCGATTCTTGCCAATCTCCC
>JBDIWL010000100.1:0-5238 GCA_039638315.1 Candidatus Caldatribacterium thermophilum
TCGCCACATCCCCATTCATGGCAATACGATCTGCCCCCACAATGACCTTCGTGATATGCCCCCGGGACATGAGAAATCCAGCCATATTGTCGCAGATAAGAGTCACCGGGATGTCGCTTTTGAGAAGTTCAAAAGTGGTAAGGCGCGCTCCCTGGAGAAGTGGGCGGGTCTCATCAGCATACACGGTGAGCTTTTTCCCTTCTTTGTGTACTGCCCAAAGAATCGCCCCCAATGCTGTACCCCATCCTCCACAGGCTAAAGGTCCAGTATTGCAGTGCGTGAGCACTCGATCCCCGTCCTCCAAAAGTGCCGCACCAAAGCGGGCAATACGTTCAGAGGTCGCGGCATTCTCCGCATCTATCGCTCTTGCTTCAGCAACAAGGCGATCCACAACCTCTTCCCAATCCCCCAGAGCACTTCCTTGAGACCAAACAGCCCGCATACGGTCCAAGGCCCAGAAAAGATTCACCGCCGTAGGCCGAGTAGACCGGAGCTCACGGTCTACTTGCTCGAGAAAGGAAAAGAAATCCTCACTCTTGAGCCCCTCAAAGGCTCCAAGACACAGTCCATAAGCTGCTGCAACTCCAATGAGTGGAGCCCCGCGGATGCGCAGGCACGTAATCGCCTCAACGACATCCCGGTAATCTTCAGTCTCAACGTAAACCTCCTCTCGAGGAAGGCGGGTTTGGTCAAGAAACCGCAGGCTCTTTCCTTTCCATTCAAGCGCTCGGAGAAACATTGCCATCTCCTTTCCCTATATCCCTCTTCCAAAAAGAACAAACAACGTTACTATGCTTCCTGCCAGAGCTATACCCCCTAAAACAAAGGGGAAAATCTCCCAGGTTCTGAAACCAGCCAAGAAAGCAACAAGTGATCCTGTCCACACCCCGGTAAAAGGCAAGGGGATACCGATGAAGAAGAAAATACCCCACTTTCCGTATCTCCTGTACGGAACGAAACGATTCTTTGCCCGTTCAGTGTACCACGACCAGAAGCGTCGAAACCACTGCATACGCTGGAAAAGGGAGAAAACACAAGGAATAAGGTACATAACGAGGAAAAAGGGGAGGACATTTCCCAAGAAGGCAACCCCAAAAGTCACAGGTAGAGGAAGTCGCTCAGCGAAAACGCCATATGGAAGCGCTCCCCTGATTTCGCTCACCGGGAGCACCGCAAGAAGCATCACCCGGAAAATACCCTCAAAGTTCACAGAGGCATCCTCCGGACAAGTTCCCGGATAATCAGAGTGAGCTTTGGTTGCGCCTCATTGGCAGCCTGGACAACCTCTTCAAAACTCAAAGGCGCAACCACTCCATCAATGGCAAGATCGGTAATGCAGGAAATACCAAAGACCCGCATTCCAGCGTGTTTCGCCACAATGACCTCTGGGACAGTAGACATCCCCACAGCATCGGCTCCGATTTTGATGAGGAAGCGATACTCTGCAGGAGTTTCAAGGCTTGGCCCGGGAAGAGCAACGTATACTCCCTGATGGAGATAGATACCATGCTCAAGGCCTATCTGGAGCGCCAGTTCTCGGAGTTCTCTGTCGTACACTGCGGACATATCCGGGAAACGAGGACCAAGTTCTGGGTCATTGGGTCCACGGAGAGGATTATCCCCAAGGAGGTTAATGTGGTCAGTAATAATCATAAGGTCTCCACGGCGCATATTGCGGTTGAGGCCTCCTGCTGCGTTGCTCACAATGAGCACCTCTGCCCCAAGACCCCTCATAACCCGCACCGGAAAAGTTACCTGTTGCAAAGTATACCCTTCGTAGTAGTGAAACCGCCCTTGCATGACCACCACTGGTTTTCCTGCAAGGAAACCAAGGACGAGGTTGCCCCGGTGGGTTTCAACGGTAGAAACCGGAAAATGGGGTATTTCCTCATAAGGGATAACCCGGTCAATTTCCACCTCATCCACGAGTTTTCCAAGCCCTGTTCCCAAAATGATGCCAATGCGTGGGGTGAAACGAATTCGCTCCTGGATGAAACGAACGCTCTCTTCGATATGCTTGCGAAGTTCCATCACAACCACCTCCAGTCATTTCCTTGGAAAGGCTCGCTCATAAGACTCCCGCAGGAATCTCCGGTTCACGTGAGTGTAAATCTGGGTCGTCGCAATATCGCTATGGCCAAGGAACTCCTGAACTATTCGGAGTTCTGCGCCCCCCTCAAGCAGGTGTGTCGCAAAAGTATGCCGGAGCGTGTGGGGAGTAATGTGCTTGCGGATACCCGCTCGAAGAGCACATCGTTTTACCATGTTCCACACACTCTGGCGGCTTAAAGGTTTCCCACTGGGACCACTGACAAAAATATACCTACTCTTCTTACCCCTGAGAAGAAGGTTCCTCGCTCCATAGATGTACTCAAGAAGAGCTTCTTTCGCCCTTTCCCCAAAGGGGACAACACGTTCTTTGAAACCTTTCCCCCAGAGTCTGAGCATTTGCTCCTCAAGGTCGAGGTGCTGGAACTCAAGGAGCACAACTTCGCTCACCCTGAGGCCACTTGAGTACATAAGTTCGAGGATCGCTCGATCACGGACACCAGAGGGTTTTGTCGTATCACAGGATGCGATGAGAGCTTCTACCTCCTCAATCGTCAGGACTTCAGGAAGGTGCCTTCGAATGCGCGGTGTGTCAAGAAGTTTTGCCAGGTTTTCCCGAACCACCTTTTCCCGAACGAGGAAACGGAAGAACGTACGAAGTGCCGAAATGCGTCGCGCAAGAGTTGTCGCTTCAAGCCCAGCGCAAGATTCATGTTCCACAAAGGCCTCAAGCGTATTCAGAGTCACCGAACCAAAATCCTCTATTCCGTGCTTCTCAAGGAAACGGAGGAAGCTCATGACATCCTGGCGATATGCAAGAACCGTGTTCTCTGCCATACGCCGTTCCCAAAAAAGAAACTGGAGAAAAGCCTCAAGACGTTCCTCAAGCTGGGGATTGGACACGCTTCCTGAGCACTCCCTTCAGGACAAGGGCAAAGAGGATGATTCCAAGACATGCAACTTGTCCCAGAGTGAGGATGCCCAAAACGGTAAATGGCTCGTCCCGAAGATATTCCACGAAAAATCGGGCTATCCCATAAAGCACCAGGTAATCGAGAAAAAGTTCCCCCTGGAACCTTCTTGTCCCTTCGATTCGAAGAAGGATGAAGAGTATGAGGAGTGAATATCCGATAGCGTACACCTGCGTGGGGTAGCGAAACCCTCCAAGGTGAGGAAAACGCACACCAAGGGGGAAAAAGGAGAAAGGAGAAACTCGACCGTAGCAACATCCATTAAGAAAACAACCGATACGAGCAATGGCATACCCCAGAGCAAGGGGAGGGGCAAAGAGGTCAAAAAAGGCTGCAAGCTTGTACCGCTTCAGGCGAAGATAGGGCACAGTAAGGATAATAGCGCCCAGGACACCACCATAGAAAGTCAAGCCTCCTTCTCGAAACGAAAGGATGTGCAAGGGGTGGTGACGGTAATAGTCAAAGTGTAAGAACACATAGGCAAAACGGGACCCTAAAACAGCCCCAATAATGCAAAGCGATGCCGCCTCCATGACACTTTCAGGAGCAATGCCAAACCTCGGAGCCCTCCGAAGAGCAAAGATAATCCCTACAAGGAAGGCAATCCCAAGAAGAACCCCGTACGAATACACTGGAAAGCGACCAAGCGAAAAGAGGACGCGATGCATCAGAACACCACCTTTTCCTGGGAATCTATAACTTCGATCCAGACCGAACCCGGTGCAACCTTTGCTTCCCTTCCGTCGGGAAGGTAAAAACGCGTTTTGTCCCGCATGTTCTTCTTTTCCCAAGTGATAGGGATTGCCTTTCCCTCGAGGAACATCCATCCCGAACCCTTACCAATGAAGCGAATTTCAATCCTTCCCTCCTCGTCCTTTACCTTGTGCTCGGTAATCTGGACAATAACCGTGCCGCAGGAAAGCTGTGCTCTTGTTTCCCCATCTCGATGTGGTTCCCCATTAATGAATCGAAAGTACATCCGACGCTCCGGGTCATAAGTGAACTGAACACGGTAATCCCGTGTATACCGGATTTCAACCTGAGGGGCCCTTTTCCCCTCCAAAGTCTCCCCTGGAGGGAGAACGGAGAACGTCGCCGAACGCACTGGACGGGCAAGACCAAGGCGCTGTGCCTCTTCAAGGAGGCTCGGAAAAAGCGCATAGAGGTTGTGTGGTGGGCGCCGGTCCCGTGTTCGCTCAAAGGGGCGGAAATTTCTCTGTTCATCTATGTGGTCCACGGCCAGTTCTCGAATGTACGCATAGGATTCCACACTCCCCCCGCTGTGAACGAGAACAGCATCATGCTCAAAAGCCTTCAAAACGAAGTATGGACGAGCGCTCCTTATTGGTCCAACACGCCCTTGCGTTTGGGGGTCAAATACTGCCAAAAGCCGGGTAACGCCACCTTCTGTAAGTATCTCGTAAACAACACGTGCCCGGCTCAGTCCATACTGTGGTCGAGCCTGCGGCGTGTTCTCAATGGCAAAGGCAAAAGGTCTCCGAGTAAAGGGCGAACGACGCTCAAACAATCCTTCTGGAGGAGTGAGTTCCCCCGTAGCCAGTGTTTCTCCCGCCATACCTTCGCTGGTCGCAAGTCCTTCCTCAGCAAGACGCGCAAGAAGGCTTGATTCTCCCTTCTCCTCGAGGAGACCACGGATAGTTGCTTCTGCCTCAGGACCCTTCCGCTGCATTCGTTCCTCAACCTGGAGTTCCTCCCCCGGGGTAAAGATTTTCTCTCCCGAGGGTGCAGCTTCCTCAACAACGCTTTCAGCCTTTGGAAGGTCCACAGGAGGCTTGGGAACGCGAACCTGCTGTCGTTCCTGTTCCACCTGCGCAGCGAGCTCACTTTGCATCTTTGGCCGCAGAGGTTCCTCCGCTTTGAGTTCCTCATGAGGCTGGAGTTCCGCACGGGTCATTTCCTGGGGTACAGTACTCCGAGGTGCTTCCTTCGCCGGAATTTCCATGAGTTCTATGACTACCGGTTTCTCCTCGCTCTTCGGTATCCGTATGGAAAGAAGCCAGAGAGAAAAAACCGCCAGGAAGGCAACATTGACCGCAAGGGAAATCGCAAAAGACATAGACCACACGCGTTTCTCGTTAAAAATCACCCTACTCCTCCTCTCCTGGCTGAGTGGCAATGGCCATGCGTTCCACCCCAGCCCGTTTCAAGAGGTCCATGAGCTTTACCACCCTCCCATGGAGGACTTCCCGGTCAGCCT
>JBDIWL010000101.1:0-5214 GCA_039638315.1 Candidatus Caldatribacterium thermophilum
AGCCCTGGGTATGCACAGGGGGAAACTCGAAGGAGTCGATGGGTACACGGCGGTGCTCCTCTGGCGGAAGTACCAGGATGGGTGCCCTGAGGCTTTAGAGACACTTTTAGCCTACAACGTGGCCGATACGGTGAACCTGGAGCGCCTCATGGTCTTTGCGTACAACGAGAAGGTTCGCAGACTCTCTGCTCCCTGTGCGCCGCTCCCCGAGCCCCGGAAGAGGATTCTCGTTCCGTACCGGGTGCATGAGGAAATTCTTGATGAGGTCTTCCATGAGCGCTTGCGCTTACTCTCGCGAAAGGGGGAAGTCTTCTGAAGGAGATTCTTGAGGCGTTCGTTCGGGGAAACGTTTCTGACCCATCCTTTTTCCTTGGGATGCACAGAGAAGGACATGCCTTTGTCGTTCGGGTATTTCGTCCCTTTGCCGAGAGGGTTCGGGTTCTTTCCCGAAACGGCGAACGGTGCTTCGAAGCGGAGAAAGTGCACCCTGAGGGGTTCTTCGTTGCCCGGGTGGGGGAAGAGGCTTTCCCCTATCTTCTTGAAGTCACCGAAAATGGCGTGGTTTCCATTACGCCTGACCCTTACAGTTTCCCGCCCCTTCTCACCGACTTTGACCTCCACCTCTTCAACGAGGGAACCCATGCCCGGGCCTATGAGAAGCTCGGTGCCCATGTCCTTGAGGTCCAGGGCTTTTCCGGAGTGCACTTTGCCGTCTGGGCCCCCAATGCCCTCCGGGTGAGTGTCGTTGGGGATTTCAACCGCTGGGATGGGCGGGTACACGTGCTTCGTCCCCGGGGGAGTTCGGGGGTTTTTGAGCTCTTCGTTCCTGGAATTGGGGAAGGGGAGAAGTACAAGTTCGAGATTAAGACCAAAGAGGGGCATCTCCTCCTCAAGGCTGACCCTTATGCCTTTTACTCTGAGGTTCGCCCGAAAACTGCCTCTGTCGTTTTTGACCTTTCTCACTTTCCCTGGCAGGATGCTGCATGGATGGAACATCGCCAAAGGACAGACCTCCTCTCTTCCCCTGTGAATATCTACGAGGTGCACCTCGGTTCCTGGAAACGCAGGCCTGACGGGTCATTCTTGACCTATCGGGAACTGGCTGAAGAGCTCGTTGCCTATGTCAGGGATATGGGGTACACCCATGTGGAACTCCTTCCGGTGGCTGAGCACCCCTTTGACGGCTCCTGGGGATACCACGTCACCGGGTACTTTGCCCCCACAAGCCGTTTCGGTACCCCAAGGGACTTCATGGCCTTCGTGGACCTCTGCCACCGTCACGGCATTGGGGTGATTCTCGACTGGGTCATCGCCCATTTCCCGAAGGATGCCCATGGTCTTGGGCGATTCGATGGCACCGCCCTCTATGAGCACCTTGACCCCCGCAAGGGTGAACACCCCCACTGGGGGAGCTACATTTTCAACTATGGTCGCTGCGAGGTACGGAGTTTCCTCCTTTCCAATGCTTTCTTCTGGTTTGAAAAGTTCCACATCGATGCCCTGCGGGTGGATGCGGTGGCTTCCATGCTCTACCTTGACTACGGCCGCAAGGAAGGAGAATGGGTCCCGAACCGCTTCGGGGGAAAGGAGAACCTTGAAGCCATAGATTTCCTGCGTTTCCTCCACGAGCGGGTCTACACGGCTTTTCCTGGCATTGCCACCATTGCTGAAGAGTCCACCGCCTGGCCCGGGGTAACCCTTCCTCCCTACCTTGGGGGATTGGGATTCCTTTTCAAGTGGAACATGGGCTGGATGAACGATGTGCTCCTTTACATGAGCAAGGACCCCATATACCGGAAGTACCACCACACGAACCTCACTTTCCCCATCTGGTACGCCTTTTCTGAGAACTTCATCCTTCCTCTGTCTCACGATGAGGTGGTTCATGGGAAACGGAGCCTCCTTGAGAAGATGCCCGGAGACGACTGGCAGAAATTCGCCAATCTCCGCCTCCTTTTTGGGCTCATGTTCGGGTACCCCGGGAAAAAGCTCCTCTTCATGGGAGGAGAGTTTGGGCAGCGCCGGGAATGGAACCACGATACGGAACTCGACTGGTTCCTTCTTGATTTTGAACCACACCGAAAACTCCACCGCTACGTCCGGGACCTCAATCACCTGTACCTTCGGGAAAGAGCGCTGTGGGAGCTTGACTGTCGCCATGAGGGCTTTGAGTGGATTGATTGCAACGATGCGGAGAACTCGGTCATCGCTTTCCTTCGGAAGAGTAAGGACCCTGACGATTTCCTTGTCTTTGTCCTGAACTTCACCCCGGTGCCCCGTTTCGGGTACCGGGTGGGAGTCCCCCGGGAAGGGTTCTACGAGGAGCTCCTCAATAGCGACTCAGAGTTCTACGGGGGGAGCAACCTGGGGAATCTTGGAGGGGTGAGAACCGAAAACGTTCCCTCCCACGGTCGACCTTTCTCCCTCTCCCTTGTCCTTCCACCCCTTTCATGTTCCATTTTCAAATGGCGGGGCGTATAGGGGAGCATAGGAAGCGGCAACCCGGCAGGCTTCGTACATGCTCTCAAAGCGAGCTACTCCTTTTCCGGCAATGTCAAAGGCCG
This sequence comes from Candidatus Caldatribacterium thermophilum, assembly GCA_039638315.1. Lineage (GTDB taxonomy): Bacteria > Atribacterota > Atribacteria > Atribacterales > Caldatribacteriaceae > Caldatribacterium > Caldatribacterium thermophilum. The sequence continues at coordinate 2,565 of JBDIWL010000101.1, forward strand.
TCCCGTGGTCTGGAGAAGTGCGGATGAAGGGGAGCCCTAAGGTGACGCTCACCGTCCGGTAGAAGTCGAGGCATTTGGTTGCAATGTGTCCCTGGTCGTGGTAGAGGGAAATGACCGCATCGAACCTCCCCTGGAAGGCAAAGAAAAAGACGGAATCAGCTGGATAGGGACCGGAGACGTCGTACCCTTCCCCTTTCAGGGTTGCTATGGCAGGACGAATTTCCTCCTCTTCCTCTTTCCCCAAAAGACCTCCTTCTCCTGCATGCGGGTTGAGTGCCGCTACGGCTACACGGGGTTTGCGCACCCCCAGAGCCTCAAGATAGGTGAAGACAAGCCTTGTGAAATGTGCAAGGGGCTCCTTTTTTACCCTTGCCACTGCCTCATGGAGCGGTACGTGTCTTGTGAAGAAAAAGACCCGGAGGTTCCCTACCTGGAACATGGTCAGGGCTTCCTGGGCTCTCGTGAGGGCTTCAAGGATTTCCGTATGACCTATGTACGGGATGGAGGCGGCATGGAGCGCCTCTTTGCTGATGGGAGCAGTCACCAGAGCATCGGCAAAGCCAGAAAGGAGGATTTCCACCGCTTTGGCAATATAGGCAAAACTTGCCCTGCCACTCATCGCCGAGACTTTTCCCCAGGAGAAGGCGTTCATGTCCACGTTAGCAAGGTCAAGGAGGAAAGGCCCTTTACCCTCAAGGGGAAAATGGGCTTCCTTCCAGGGAATGGTGACCCCGAGAATACGTTCTGCCTCGGCGAGGACACGCCGGTCACCGATGACAAGAGCCTCAGCTGCAAGGTCAAAATTTTTGAGTGTCCCCACGACAATCTCAGGACCAACTCCTCCCGGGTCCCCCATGGTGATGGCCAGAACCGGCTGCTTCATCCCCTCTCCCTCCTCCAGGCCACAAGCCTCTGTACCCCTTCGGCAACATCCTCTCTCCTGCGGCAGATGGATATCCTCACAAAACCCTCGCCACTCTCTCCGAAAGTGTCCCCGGGGGCCAGGGCAACACCCTTTTCCCGGAGGAAGGTTTTGCAGAACTCCAAAGAAGGCATACCGAATTCCCGCACATCTACCCAGATGTAGTATCCGCCCTGGGGTTCGAAAAACGTGAACCCCCCTTCCCGAAGGGCTTTTGCGGCTATCTCCACATTGCCCCGGTAGTAGTCGACCATCTTCTGGATTTCCTCCTCAGGAAGGTCGAGGGCGATTTCTGCCGCCTTTTGGGAGAGGTGCGACGTGCAGGCGATGAGGTACTCGGCAACTTTCGCAAAATGGGGGGCGAGTCTCTCCGGAACCACCATGTACCCCACCCGCCAGCCGGTGAGGGCGTACGTTTTTGAGAAGGAGAAGATGGTCACCAGGCGTTCCGGATTCACGAACTGGAAAAGCCCAAGGTGCTCTCCTCTGTAGATGTACTTTTCGTAAGCTTCATCGGAAACCACAAGGAGGTCGTATTCCTCGGCAAGACGGGCGATTTCCTCAAGGACTTCCCTGGGGAATACCACTCCAAGGGGATTCGATGGGGAATTCACAAGGATTGCCCGGGTCTTTGGGGTGATGCTCCGCCGGATTTCCTGGAAATCGGGAAGGTAGTCGTTCTCAGGCCGCAGGTGGTAGTGAACTGCCTTCCCCCCACAGAGGGGTACCTGGAAGAAATGGTTCGTAAACCCCGGGTCCGGGACAAGCACCTCATCCCCAGGTTCAAGGATTGTCCGAAACACAGTCACCGTTCCAAAGAGCGACCCGGGAAGGACAATGATGGCCTCTGGTGAGACATTCCAGTTTTTCTCCTTCCTGAGTTTCTCAGCGATTTTTGCCCGCAGGCTCGGGATACCCACCGTTGGGGTGTAACGGATTTCCCCCTGAAAGAAGAAATCCTTGAGTTTCTCGAGAATCGCCTTTGGGGTGGGGAAATGGGGCTCACCCATCTCAAGGCGTATAGCCTGAGGCATGGCAAGGGCCATGCCCATGAGTTCTCGAATCCCGGAGCGGGGGAGCTCGAGGATGCAGTCGGGAACACAGAACATCAGGATTCCTCCCTGTTTTTGCTGTATTATATCTTTTGCCTCTTGCCAAGGGAAAGACGTATCGGGTAGAAAGAAAGGTATGATGGCAACAGCACTCCGCATGGTATGGGAATTCTTGCGAAATACTGGGGAACTTGCCCTGCTCTTTCTTGGGGTTGCCTTTGCCCTGGAGTGGATTCTCCTCTTTTTCCCGGAACGACGTATTGAAGCTATCCTCTTGCGGAAGAAGTCGCCTTTTCTGAGCAGCCTTCTTGGGGGAGCTTTCGGTGCCCTGACGCCCCTTTGTTCCTATTCCAGTGTCCCTCTTGCCATTGCCTTCCTCCGTCTTGGTATTCCCTTTGAGGCGATTACCTCATTCCTTTTCGTCTCTCCCCTTTTGAATCCCATCCTTGCCTCATTTCTTGTAACCCTCTTCGGCTGGCAGAAAGCCCTCCTCTACATTGTCCTTGTCTTTTCCCAAACGGTCCTTCTTGGGTACCTCGTATCCCGGGCCTCAAAAAGTTTCTGGATTCAGGAGAGTTGCGTTCTCTCCCCTTCTCTGAACAGCGCATCAAATGCCGCAAGTACCCTCTGGGAAGAGGCAAAGCGTATTTTCTCCGGAATGTGGGACCTGGCAAAG
>JBDIWL010000102.1:0-5210 GCA_039638315.1 Candidatus Caldatribacterium thermophilum
TCCTTCGGGAAACCGAGCGCCAGGAGAATCCTTATGGCACGTTTCGTAGGGGTCTTTATGAAGGAAGTATTCGTGGTGTCCTCATTGATGGAGTCGTATAGGGGGGAAGGGTATGCGCACTATCTTCCTTGGGCTTGAAATCGCCCGGAAGGCTTTACAGACGCACCAGGCAGCGATGAACGTCACTGCCCATAACATCGCCAATGCCAATACCGTCGGATACACTCGCCAGGTGCCGCACCTTGTCCAGGAAACTGTTCCCCTGAGTGGCCTTTTCGTTCCTCCCCATCTTAAGAATGTTGGTCTTGGGGTCGATGTGGATGCGATTCAGCGGATGCGGGACCGGTTCATCGATTTGCAGATTCGCCAGGAATCCCGCACCGGAGCGTACTGGAACGCCATCGATAAGGGACTCGAGCAGATTGAGGTCATCTTTGGCGAGCCGAATGAGGAGAGTGGCCTTTCCCAGATTTTCGACCGTTTCTGGAATACCTGGCAGGAACTTGCGAAAAACCCCGAGTCCCAGGCCTCGCGGGTACTTGTGGCAGAGACGGGAAACCTCCTTGCCCAGGCTCTGAACCACACGTACAGGCAACTTGAGGTACAGCGGTGGGAACTCAACGAAAAGGTGGCGATTAAGGTCCAGGAGGTCAACAACTACATCCAGCAGATTTACGACCTCAACCAGCAGATTGTCCGTGTGGCCCCAGCAGGAGGTAACATCAACGATTACAAGGACCAGCTCGATGTCCTTGTGGACAACCTCTCCAAGGTCCTCCAGGTGCAGGTCAAGGAAAACGACAATGGCACGTACACTATTGTGCTCCAGGGAAGGATTTTAGCCAGTGATCGGGAGCGGAGTTTCCTCGCCCTTGACGTCGATGCCTCTGGAATGAACCGGGTTACCCTTGAGAACGGCCCAGTGGTTGATTTCACTTACCAGAACGGCGAGCTCAAGGCGATTCTTGACCTTCGGGATACCATCGTGCCGAAGTACCAGGAAGCCCTGGACACCCTTGCCCGGGACCTCCAAAAGGCGGTGAATGCGGTACACCGGAGAGGCTTTACCCTTGAAGAACCTCCAGAGCATGGGGGAGATTTCTTTGTGGGGAGCGGGGCAAAAGACCTTGCGGTCAATCCTGAAATCCTTGCAAACCCGATGAAAATTGCTGCTTCCTTGAGTGGTGCTCCGGGAGATGGGGAAAATGCCCTGGCAATTGCTCAGTTGCGTGGAAAGCCCATCATCAGTGGCTCGAATCCCGATGACTACTACCGGGGGGTTATTTCTCGCCTTGGAGTGGAGCGTGAAGAAGCCCAGCGTATTGCCAAAAACCAGGACCTCCTCGTGCAGCAGCTTGAGAATCGGCGGGAGTCGGTTTCTGGGGTATCCCTTGATGAGGAGATGACGAACCTCATCCGGTACCAGTATGCGTATCAGGCAGCCTCTATCCTTGTGCGCACCATTGACGAGATGCTCGATACCGTGGTGAACCGAATCAAGTAGGTGAGAGTATGCGTGTGACCCATCGCATGATTACCACTCAGGTCATGACGAACCTCAACAGTATCACCGCACGCCTCCTTCGGGTTCAGGATATGCTCTCTTCAGGAAAGACCCTGCGTCGCCCCTCCGATGACCCGGTGAAGCTCAACCATGTCCTCCTTTTGCGCACCTCAATCCGTAAACTCGAGCAGTATACGCAGAATGCTGAAGACGGAGCAAGCTGGCTCAACCTTACTGACACAAGCCTCAACCAGGCAACGACGCTTTTGCAGAAAATTCGTACTCTGGCCATCCAGGGAGCCAATGGTACCCTGACTCCTGAAGACCGCATGATGCTTGCCACGGAAGTGGAGAAGTACCTTGAAGAACTCATTGGGGTTGGGAATACGAGTTACGCTGGAAGGTACATCTTCGCTGGAACAGAGACGCTCACTGTTCCTTTCGCTCTGCAGGATGGGCGTATCGTGTACCGGGGGAATGGGGACACCGTCCGCCGGGAGATTGAGGAAGGTGCCATCGTGGAACTCAGCGTCCCGGGGGATGAGGTCTTCTTCCGGGGATTTGAGGCGTGGAGTAACGAAGGCATCGATGTAGCGGCATACCAGGGAGAGCGTTTCCGCATCAACGGTGTCGAAGTTCCCGTTAGTGACCACAACGGTGATGGTTCTGTGACCTTTGAGGACCTTGTGTACTTTGTGAACACACATTCTGCCCTGAAGGATTCTGTGTACGCCTTCACCGATGGGAAGCGTCTCTTCTTGCGCTCGCGAACTGAAGACGCCTTTACCCTTGAAGAGGTTTCAGGGAGTGTCCTTGAGGAGTGGGGTCTCCTTGGTAGTTCCGGGGAGATTCCGGCAACGAATTCGAGAGGCGCCTCTGGCATTCTCAAGGTTGTCCGGGACCTTGCAGAACACCTTAGGGGGAACGAGGTTGCCCGTATCTCGGGGGAAGACCTGGCACGGATTGATGAGGCTTTAGACCTTCTCTTGAAGGTTCGAGCAGAAGTCGGAGCGCGAACCCTTCGCATGGAAAATGCGGTGAGCCGTTTTGGAGAATTCACGCTGAACTTCAAGAAGCTCCTCTCCCTCGATGAGGATATCGATGTGGCGGAAGTTGTGGTGCAGCTCCAGGAACACCAGAGTGTCTACCAGATGGCGCTTGCGGCAGCGGCGAGACTTCTGCAACCCACCCTTTTGGACTTTCTCCGATGAGAGTCGCAACACGCTACTTTGGGGATATCGAGGTTGACGAGGGGAAAATCCTCCTCTTTCCCTGGGGTATCCCGGGGTTTGAGCATCTCCGCCGTTTCCTCCTCTTAGAGGACCGGGGGTTCTTCTGGCTCCAGAGCGTGGACGATAAGGACGTGGTTTTTGCGGTGTGCGACCCTTTTGTGTGTTTCCCAGGGTACGAAGTGGAAATCCCCACCGCTGAATGCGAGGCTCTGGGGATTACAAAAAGCGATGAAGTCATCGTCCTGGCCATTATGAACGTCCGTTCTCCTCAGGATATAGGGGTTAACCTTCTTGCCCCTCTTGTGATAAACTGTACTCTGAAGATGGGCAAGCAAATCATCCTTGAGGATGAACGGTACACGCTCTATCATCCTCTTGTCCTCAGGGGGCAGGGAGATGCGGTAGATGCTCGTCATAACAAGGAGGATTAACGAGAGCATCCGTATTGGAGAGAACATTGAGGTCAAGGTTGTGGCCATCGAGCGGGGGAAAGTTCGCCTTGGAGTCCTTGCCCCACCCGATGTCCCCATTTACCGGGAAGAGCTCTACCGTTCCCTGGTGCAGAAGAACCAGGAAGCCCTCTTCGCCTCTGAGGAAATGGTCCATGCCCTCAAGGAAGTCTTCGGGAATGCTCCCAGAGAATGAGGAGGTTGTTATGAAGGCCTGGCGTCTTACCTTGGTTTCTGGAATTCTTGTTGCTATATTCTGGGCAGTTTTTTGTGCTTCAGCGCAGGATGCTCCATCGTTTCGCCTTCCGGGACTTGATGGAAAGGAATACGCCCTTTCTGATTTCCGGGGGCAGCCGGTGGTGCTCTCTTTCTTTACCACCGTGTGCCCGTACTGTGCGGAGGAGCTCCCTCTTCTTGAAAAGCTCTATAAGGAGTACCGGGAGAAGGCCTCTCTTGTCGTTTTAGGGATTAACCTTGAGGAACCAGAAAGCGTGGTGCGGAAGTTCACCGAGCGGATTGGGATTTCCTTTCCTGTGCTCCTTGATACCAGAGGTGAAACGGCCTCTTTGTATCGTATTTTTGGGCTTCCCACCCTCTTTTTTGTTGACCCCCAGGGAAAGCTCGTGGACATGATTCTTGGGTGGAGCGATGAGACAACGATCCGCCGGAAACTCGACCGCATTCTGTGGTTCCGGGGGCTTTTACTTCCTGAGGTGCGGAATCTCCTTACCGTTCTTCGGGATGTCACCCTTTTAGATTTCCGGGAGGATGCGGCAAACCCCTTCCCGGAGATATCTGGGCTACGGCATAGAGTCGTCTCCCAAGACGAAGACCTCTCTTCCCTTGACCCCCAGGGGACGTACGTCATCCTTGCTCCTACGAATGCTTCCGGAAAGCGCCTTGCTGCCTCTTTAGCCCAGAAAGGCTTCCAGCGCGTGTACTACCTTATGGTCGATGGTGATACGGAGTAACGGGGTTTTCGTCCTTTCTCTTGTCTTTTTGGGGTTTCTCATCTGGTACTTCTTTGTTCTCCCCCGCCCCGTGCCCTTTGAGGAAGTCCCCAAAGAGGCGATTCGGGAAGTCAGCATTCTCCTTGAAGGAGCAGAAGTCGCAAAAATCACCGAGCACGGCAAGGAGTGGACCCTTCGGGCTCCCCGTATCGAGAAGCGTGACGGCACGGTAGTGCTTTTCTCCGTTTCGGGGACGTTTCTCCGTGGAGGTGCTCCTCTCTACGAGGTGCGGGCTCGCGCTGGGAGGGTTTCCCTTGAGACGAGTACTGTTACCCTTGAGGGAGTGGAGCTTCGCCACACCGGGACAGGAGAGCGCCTTTCTGGAAGGCAGCTGACCTGGCAGGGGCAAGAGGCGAAGTTCCTCATGGAGGAAGTTGCGTTTTTTGGACAGAAATTTGCCGCACGATGCGATACCCTGGTTTATAATGTAGCGGAAAGGAAAGCGTACTTGCGGGGGAATGTGGTCGTGGAGTGGGAGATGCAAAAACAATGAGGTGGCTGGTGTTTGCCCTGTGCTTTGTGCTTTCCCTTTTCCCCGGGGGATTCCTTTTTGGAGAGGAACAGGATACCCTCGTTGTACGTACCCAGGAAGCGGAGTACGACGAGGCAAGTGGGAAAATTACTGCTCGCGATGCGATTTTAACCTGGAGAGACCTCACCCTTCTTTGCCCTTCCTTAGAAGTGGACACAAAAGCGCAGGAAATTCGAACCCAGGGAGAAGTACAGGTGACCTTTGGGAATCTCGAAGCTCGAGTCGAGGGCCTTCTCTACTCCCGGGTGACGAACACGCTTCGCGTGCTCTCGTTCTCTGGGAAAGCCCAGGGTCTTGCCTTCGCAGCCCAGGAAGGGCTTTTCGATTTTGGGAAAGGTGTGGCCACTTTCTCGGGAAATCCAGTCCTTTCGGTACGGGGCTTTACGCTTCGTCTTGGAGAAGTGGAGTACGTCTTTGCGGCAAAGACCTGGCAGGGCCGGGACGTTCTCGTATCTCGAGAGGGGTGGAGTGGCAGGGCGAAAA
>JBDIWL010000103.1:0-5191 GCA_039638315.1 Candidatus Caldatribacterium thermophilum
GGAAAAGCCTTGCACCCCCTTTTTTACCTTCTTGCGGTTCTTGCGCTCATTTTTTTCCTTGTTCGGTGACGGAGTATATTGCAAAGGGGGGGATAAATGACTATACTTCATGCGGACCTCACGAAAGAGGTACTTTGCGTGGAGAACCGGGTGACTGTGCGTACATGGAGAGAACACGGGTTCTTGAGAAACGAGTATTTCCGCTGGGTGAAGAACAGATTGCTGAACTCGTCTCGCAATTTGGCACTCCTCTTTTTGTGCTCCTGCGAGAACGGATTATTGCGAACTACCGCGCCTTTCAGCGCTTTCTTCCAGGAGTTGAGGTATTCTACGCAGTGAAAGCCAATCCTCACCCCTTGGTGATAGGGCTTTTGGCTTCTCTGGGATCCTCCTTTGATGTGGCTTCGCATCAGGAGATAGCGCTTGTGGCGAGCTTTGGAGTTGCACCGGAGCGAATGATTTTTGCCAACACCATTAAAAAGCGTGAGGGTCTTCTCTACGCCCGGAAAGTCGGTGTTTCCCTCATGACCTATGATAACGAGGAGGAGCTCAAAAAGATTGCGCGTTTCTATCCCGAGGCAAAGCTTGTTTTGCGCCTTAAGACGCCCTCGAACGGAAGCCGCATTGACCTCTCGTACAAGTTTGGTGCTCCTCCTGAGGAGGCTCTGGAACTCCTCGAGCGTGCCCAGGATATGGGACTCCACCCCGTTGGTCTGAGCTTCCACGTGGGTTCCCCCTGCCATAACCCGAAGACGTATGCGACAGCTTTACGTATCGTGGAGGATGTTCTCGAAAGGGCCCAGAAGCAGGGTCTTTTCCTTACCCTTATCGACATTGGTGGGGGTTTCCCGCTGCACACATACGCTATCGACGGGCAGGAAGCAAGTCTTGAGGCGGTGAGCGAGGTTCTCTATCCTCTCCTTACGCCTTTTCTCTCTCAAGGATTTCGGGTCATTGCTGAACCAGGACGGAGCATCGTGGGGAATGCGGGGATTTTGCTCACCAGGGTCATTGGAAAAGCCTGGCGTTCGGGGAAAGTCTGGTACTACCTCGATGATGGGTTGTATGGGACGTTTTCGGCCATTCCTTTTGATAAGGCGCGTTTCTCCTTTTACGCGCTTAAGGAGGGCGAAAGGGAAATTCCTGCAACACTCGCCGGTCCGACTTGCGACTCTCTTGATGTGGTGGCTGAAGATGTTCTCCTCCCACCTCTTGAGGTAGACGATCTCCTTGTGGTTCCTGATATTGGAGCCTATTCCTGGGCTTCGGCTACGAATTTCAACGGGTTCGATAAGCCACAGGTGGTCATGGTATAATGGTCGGGGAGGGTAGTATGCTCTACATAGAACGGCTTAAGGTTGCAGTTGGCGACTCGCTCATTCTTGACGGTGTGGACCTTGAAATTGGGGAGGGCGAGGTGCACGTCCTCCTTGGTCCCAATGGGGCGGGGAAAACCACGCTCCTTATGGCCATTATGGGGATACCTGGGTACCGTATTGTGGGCGGGAGGATTTTCTTCCAGGGAAAGGACATCACTGACCTCGATGTGGAGGAACGGGCGCGTCTTGGTATTGGTATGGCTTTCCAGAAAATGCCCACAATAAGTGGTATTACTCTCCGGTCCCTTGGGCGGATTATTCTCGAGAAGCGAGGTATAACCGATTCCCTTGAAGAGATCGCCGAGAGGGTGAACTGTTCGTACCTTCTTGACCGAGACGTGGGCAAGGGGTTTTCTGGAGGCGAAATGAAACGAGCAGAACTCCTGCAGCTCCTTCTGCAACGTCCACTCTTTTCCATGGTTGACGAACCGGAGTCGGGTGTGGACCTTGACAGCATCGCCCTTGTGGGGCGTGCCCTCCGGGAACTCTTCGAGCGGGACCAAGTACGAACGAAAAAGCGTTCTGGCCTTATTATCACCCACACAGGGTACATCCTCGAGTACCTCAACGCCGATCGGGGTCACGTGCTCATGGATGGCCGGATTGTGTGTAGTGGGAACCCCCGGGACCTTTTTGCGGACATCAGGGAAAAGGGATATGGGGAATGCGCGAGGTGCGAGCGATGAAGGTTCAGGAAGAGTACCTCAAGGATTTGCGAGAACGGGCAGAAAAGGCACTGACCAAGAAAGCCCCTCTTGGTCCAGACATTGACCTCTCACAGTTTTACCTCTGTTCCCCTCGGGAACAGGTAGAAGACCTCCGGGAAATAGAAGAGCGACTCAAAGAAGCAGCGCTTTACGCAGGAGTGGAACTTGAGGGAGAAAAGGCAGCCACCTATCTTCAGGTGGACCGTTCTGCAGTCTACGAGAAGGTGCAGAAAGCTTTTGAAGGTAAACTTGAGATTATGAGCTCCCGGGAGGCACTGGCGAGGTATCCGGAGCTCATCGAGTACTGGTGGGGTCTTGTTCCAGTTGATGCGGACAAGTACACCGCTTTTGCCGAGCTCTGTCCGACGGAAGGGTACTTCATCCGGGTTTTCCCTAACGTCAAGATCGATGTGCCCCTTCAGGCCTGTCTTCTTGTTTCAGAAACGGCACGAGTACAGAGTGTCCATAACATCGTGATTCTTGAAGAAGGCGCAGAGGTTAACCTTATCACAGGGTGTGCCTCGGTTCGGGGAACAGAAAGTGGTGTCCACATTGGGGTGAGCGAATTCTACATTGGGGATAACGCCCGTCTCACCTTCACCATGGTGCACAACTGGGGTGAATCATTCCATGTACGTCCAAGAACGGTTGCAAGGCTTGGAAAGGGCGCCTTTTTTAGCAGTACTTATGTCCTTCTGAAGCCTCTTGCTTCTATTCAGGCTTTTCCCCAGGTTATCCTTGAAGGAGAGGGAGCCCAGGCAACCTTCCAGAACATCGTCTTTGCCAAGGGGGATTCGTACATTGACCTCGGATCCATGCTGCTTCTTAAGAATCGTGGGTGTCGGGGGAGTTCCATTTCCCGGGTCTGTGCTATGGACAAAGCTCAGGTTTTCGCCCGGGGGAAGCTTGTTGCTTTCCATGACGATGTGCAGGCACACCTTGAGTGCAAGGGAATTCTCTTTTCCAATACAGCACAGATTACTTCCATTCCCGAACTTGAGGTATACGGAGCTCCAAAGGCTCGTCTCTCCCACGAAGCGGCGGTGGGTCCCTTCGAAGAAGAAGCAGTGAACTACCTCAGAGCACGAGGCTTGAAGAGGGAAGAAGCACTTTCTCTTCTGACGCAGGGCTTTCTGAATCTCGATCTTCCTGGTCTGCCACAGGCGCTCAGACGGTACATCGAAGAGATTATCCGGGTTACGTCCCGGGATGTGCTATAGGGGTGCGGATGGTTGGCGGTTCAAGCGTACATCCTCATTCAGGTTCAGGCTGGAAAGGCTCAGGGAATCAAGAGGGAGCTGAGTCAACTTCCCTACTTTCTTCGTGTGGATCGCATCATGGGACCATTTGATATTATTGCCCTTGTTGAAGTTGAGAGTAATCGGGAAATTGGGGAGGTTGTCCTCAAGGAAATTCACTCCATGAATGGAGTGAAAAGAACGTTGACTTGCCCGGTCATTCCCTGAGGCCATGAAACCAAAAGGTCCTATTTCCCCAAAAGAAGAAGAAATCCTCTCTTTTATAGCTCGATACTGCCAGGAAACGGGATACCCTCCCACGGTACGGGAAATTGGGAAAGCTGTCGGTTTGCATTCTTCCTGCAGTGTCCATTACCATCTCCGGAAGCTTGAGGAAAAAGGTCTCATTCGCCGCAAGCCCGCAAAACCGCGAGCTATCGAACTCGTCTCGGCAAGCGAGGAAAGCGTCCCTTCGGGGGATCTCGTGTTTCTTCCCCTTCTGCAGGAAGTGGTGCAAACGCGGGATGGAGTTCTTTTGACCTTTGCTCGTGCTTTTTTTCCTTTTCCGAAGCACCTTGTTGGCGATGGGGAATGCTTTGTCTTCCTGGTGCAGGATGGAGCTTTCAGTCGCTGGCACATCCTTGAAGGAGATTACCTTCTCGTTGAGCGGGGAAATCACTTTGAGGGGGAGGCACTCCTTTTCCTCGTGAGTCGGGGAAGGGTATTTCTTGAGCGGGTGTCGCCCTGGGACGGGGGGGAGAGGGATATGGGTGATGTCGTGGGACGAGTTGTCGGAGTATGGAGGAGACTCTCATGGTAGTCACGAGGGAAATTCGGATAGAGACAAGAGGACATACGGATATCGTTCCACTGACTGAGCAAGTAGCGGAGGTTCTCAAGGAGTCTGGTGTTTCCTCGGGTATTCTGTGTCTTTTCCTTCCGGGAACAACGGCAACGCTCACCACGACCGAATTTGAACCTGGTCTTGTTAAGGACATCAAAGACTTCTGGGAAAAAACGGTTCCGGTTACTTCTTTCTACGAGCACAATGCGCGATGGCAGGATGGTAACGGATACGCCCACGTGCGTGCTCAGGTATCTGGTCCATCTCTTGTTGTTCCTTTTGTAGAGGGGAAGCTCCTTCTTGGGACCTGGCAAGATATTGTTCTTGTGGATTTCGATAACCGTCCCCGTTCGCGGACGATTATTGTCCAGATTGTGGGGGAGTGAGCGTGGGGGAGTCCTTCGTTTTCCGTTTACCTCAGGAAATCTACTTCGGTCCGGGAGAGGGAAAGCGCGTTGGAGAACACCTCAGGCGTTTTGGAAGGCGTCCCCTTGTGGTGGTTGGTAAGCGTTTTGCCCAGGAATCGGGAATTCTCGATGAGGTGCTCCAGTCCCTTGCCTCCGCTTCCTGTGAAGCGGTTGTTTTCAGTGGCGTTCCCCCTGAGCCTACCCTTGAAGTTGTCGACGAGGGGGTGAAGATGGCTCGGGAAGCACGATGTGACAGTGTTGTTGCACTGGGTGGAGGCAGTGTCCTCGATTGTGGGAAGGCGATTGCTGGTGTCGTTCCCAATGGGGAAAGTGTGGTTCCGTACTTTGAGGGTGCACCGCTTCTCCATCCTCCTCTCCCCTGGATTGCTATGCCCACCACGGCGGGAACGGGATCAGAAATGACGAATAATGCTGTTCTCACCGACGCCTCAAGGAAGCTCAAAAAAAGCCTTCGAAGCCCTTCCCTCGTCGCTCGGGTGGCTCTCATCGATCCCACGTACACCTATTCCCTCTCCCCGTACCGCACAGCGGTAAGTGGCGTGGATGCCCTGGTGCAGGCCATTGAGGCCTATACGAGTCCTCATGCAAACCCCAT
>JBDIWL010000104.1:0-5172 GCA_039638315.1 Candidatus Caldatribacterium thermophilum
ACATCAGTACGGATGAATACCGCATTCTCGCCGATTTCCTTTTCGACTTTCTTACCCGTCTCCTCGTTCACATCGACAATGACCACTTTTGCTCCTTCCCGCGCACATCCTTTCGCAAAAGCCTCCCCGAGTCCTTGACCACCACCGGTGACGATGACCACTTTGTCCTTCAGCCTCATAAACGCTCCTCCCGTATCATTTTTTGATAAAAATTAAACTTTTCGATAACAGAATAAAATCCCTCGGCAAATTTGTCAATACTGGAAGGAGAAAATGGAGAACGGAGAGGGAGGGATAGGACTATACAAGAAGCGCTCTCAAAAAGGGATGCTCCAGAGAAGCAAAAGCTACCAGAAGTCAATAAAATAACAGAATACGTTACCTAAAGACCAAATGCCTGTTAGACAATGTAATACTGAATGCCCAGCTTGGCGAGAATTTTCCGGTACTTCTCTGGAATCCCCGCATCGGTAATGACAACATCAAACTCTTTGAGATCCGCAAAGTACGCCGTGGTCACCTTGCCAAACTTGGAAGAGTCCACAAGGAGGAATTTCGTGTCCGAGGACTCGATAACCGCCCTCTTAACGTCAACTTCGTAAAGGTTGGCACAGGTAACGCCGAGTTCTTCCTCAACGCCCGCTGCAGAGATGAACGCCTTGTTCGCTCTGACTTTCCGGATGAGAGAAATACCCTCAGGGCTCTCAAACATCAGGGTGTTGTCGTGAAAGTATCCCCCGGGAAAGATAATCTGACTCCCCTTGCTGTGGGTGTACACACTGAGGAGCGTATTCAAACAGTAGCAGATAATGGTGAGCCTTGTGTTTTGAGGAATGAACTTCGGGAGGTGTTCCGTGGTAGAACCAGTGTCAATGACAATTGTATCTCCCTCCTGCACAAAGGAAGCAGCTTTCTGGCAAATCTTAATCTTTTCTTTAGTCATGTGTGTTTGCGCTTTCGTTATGGCATATTCCTGCTCGTTAATCATGTTCGATTCCCGTTTTAGAACCGCACCCCCAGGGATGAGGGTCAAAACACCCTCCCGAGCGAGGTCCTGCAAATCCCTTCGAATGGTCATAGTGGAGACACCAAGTTGCTCCGCAAGGTCCTTAATGGTTACGACACCGGTGAGTACGACCTGTTTCCCTATGTAGTTCAATCTGTCCCGCTTTTTCATCGTCCCTTTCCACCTCGATTCAGGATACCCTTCGTCACAGAAGTTCTTTGGAATATTGTAATGGAATTTCCACCAAAGAAAAGGGGGAGTGTTCAGCTCAGGGAGCATCGTTGACAAGAACCCAGAAGAATTATATAATTCTGAGCAAATGACATTTTTTTATCAAAAAATGAAATTTAAGAAACATAACGAGGGTAACGCAAAGAGCGAAACCAAACTTTAGAAGGGAGTTGCGTTCAGGTGGCTGCAACAATGAAGGCGGTCCGGCTCCATGCTCCAGGGGATCTCCGGGTAGAGGAAGTCCCCATACCTCGTATCGGTGAACACCAGGTCCTCATTCGAGTCCGTGCCGTAGGTGTGTGTGGCTCAGACCCAGGGAGAGTTATGAAAAAGGGTACGTACTCCTACCCCATGACCATTGGTCATGAGTTCTCCGGAGAAGTTGTGGAAGTTGGCCCCAAAGTGACTGCGTGCAAACCAGGAGACAGAGTCACAGTAGCTCCCCTTATTCCTTGTGGAACCTGCGACTACTGCAAAGTTGGAAAATTCAATCTCTGCGATCGCTACAGCTACTACGGTTCCCGCGTCGATGGAGCTATGGCAGAGTACGTGGCCGTTGAGGAATGCGATATTCTCCTACTTCCTGAAGGGCTTGACTTTGAGTCCGGGGCGTGTACCGATCCTGTGGCTATTGCGTTTCATGCCATGCGACAGGGAGATGTGAAAGCAGGACAATCCGTTGCCATTCTTGGTGTTGGACCCATTGGGCTTTTCGCCGTCCAATGGGCAAAGGTCATGGGTGCGAAAGAGGTATTTGCCGTTGACATCTTCGACGAGAAACTCCGCATTGCGCAAGACCTCGGTGCCGATTACACCGTGAACGCCAGAAAGGAAGACCCAGTAGCCTTTGTCCTTGACAAAACCCACGGGGCTGGTGTGGAGTGTGTCGTAGAAATCGCCGGTTCAAAAATCACCCAGGAACAGGGAATTCGCATGGCGAAAAAAGAAGGAACCGTGGTCTTCTGTGGTATATCCTATGACGACCTTGTGATTCCCAGCACAACGCTTGATGGTATTCTCCGCAAAGAACTGAAAATTGTCGGTGCATGGAACTCGGTGTTTTCGCCTCTTCCAGTGAATGAGTGGGCAGTATCGCTTCACTTCATGGCTAAAGGACAAATTAAGTGCCATCCGGTTATCAGCCACCGTTTTCGCCTTGACGATGCTCCCCAAGTTTTTGAACGCCTCTGGAAAAGGGAAGAGTTCTTCAACAAAGTTCTTTTCCTCCCCTGATTGCGAAGGAGGAAGCCCATGAAAGCCGCAGTTATGAAAGACATCGGGCAAATGGTAGTGGAGGAGGTCCCCGACCCAAAGCCCGAGCCTGGGGGATTGCTCATTGAGGTGCGGGCCTGCGCCATATGCGGCTCTGATGTTCGAACCCTTTTCCACGGGAGCGCCCACGTACAACCCCCAAGAGTTCTGGGGCATGAGGTGGCCGGAGTCATTAGGGAAGTAGGACCTGGCCTTTCTGGTTACAGCGTGGGGGAGGCCGTTACTGTAGCTCCAGCCATCGGCTGTGGGACATGTGAGTACTGCCGCATGGGCGCAACCAACATGTGCCCGAATCTGGAAACCATCGGCTTTGAGTTCGACGGCGGCTTTGCCGAACTCATGGCGGTACCAGCCAAAGCAGTCCGCCAGGGCCATGTCAACCGTATCCCCCAGGGGCTTGGTTTTGCCGAAGCAGCCTTAGCGGAACCCCTTGCTTGCTGCATCAATGGACAGAGTTTTCTGAACATAGGCCTTGGACATACTGTAGCTATCATTGGGGCAGGGGTTATAGGGCTGTTCCATGCAGAGCTGGCTCTTCTCAAAGGAGCAAGTACCGTTTTCCTCATCGATGTCGTCCCAGAAAGGCTTGCCTATGCCAGGAATGTACGAGAAAACATCGTCACTATCAATGCCAAGGAAACTGACCCCGTACAGGAAGTCCTAACACAAACTGGGGGACGGGGAGTTGACGTAGCCATTGTCGCCTGTCCCGTTGGTGAAGCACAGAACCAGGCCCTTCAAATGGTCGCCCGAAGAGGCCGGGTGAGTCTCTTTGGGGGTTTGCCTCAAGGGAAATCCACAGGCTACCTCGACAGTAACCTCATCCACTATAAGGAAGTTGGGGTCTTTGGAGCCCACGCATCCACAGCTCTGCAAAACCGCCTGGCTCTCCAGATTCTGGCAGAAAGGAAAATCGCCCCTGAAAAGTACATAACCCACCTCTACCCTCTCTCACGAATCCTTGAGGGAATCACCATGGTGCGTGAGGGAAAAGCCCTGAAAGCCATTATTAAGCCAAGTGGAGGGGAAGCGTAATGGGAAAGGATTACATTATGGCCATTGACCAGGGGACAACGGGAACGAGGGTTATTCTTGTTGACCAGGAGGGAAACGTCGTCTCCAGTGCCTACCGGGAAATTGGCCAGATTTACCCCCACCCAGGATGGGTCGAGCACAACCCCCGTGAGCACTGGGAAACCACCTTAGCCTGCATGAAGGAAGCCCTGGAAAAAGCCAAAGCACAACCGTCCCAGGTTGCAGGTATCGGCATCACAAATCAGCGGGAGACAACCATTATATGGGATAAGGACACAGGAGAGCCAATCTACAACGCCATAGTCTGGCAGTGCCGGAGAACTGCTCCCATATGCGAAGACCTGAAGGCCCGGGGCTTTGAGGAAAAAGTGCGGGAAAAAACGGGACTCACCATCGATGCGTACTTTTCGGCGACAAAGATCAAGTGGATTCTCGACAATGTCCCTGGAGCCAGGGACCTTGCCAAAAAAGGGAAGCTCCTCATGGGATGCATTGACTCATGGCTCATGTGGAATTTGAGTGGTGGCAAAGCCCACGTCACAGACTATTCAAATGCTTCCCGCACCATGCTCTTCAACGTCCGGACTCTCGACTGGGACCAGGAACTCCTCGATGCCCTGGAAATTCCCCGGGAAATCCTCCCCTCCCCAAAACCATCAAGCGGGGTCATGGCTGTGGCAAGAAACAGGGAAGTTCTGGGTGATGCAGAAATTCCTATCTCTGGTGTTGCAGGAGACCAGCACGCCGCGCTCTTTGGCCAAACCTGTTTCAAGCCCGGGATGGCCAAAAACACCTATGGAACAGCCCTTGCTCTTATGATGAACATCGGGGAACAGTTCATCCTCTCCCGGAATGGCCTCACAACCGACCTTGCCTGGGGAATAAACGGGAAAATTGAGTACGCCCTTGAGGGAGTCGTGTTCATCGGAGGTGCCGCAGTACAGTGGCTTCGGGATGGATTGAAAATCATTGAGAACGCCGCTCAAACCGAGGCTATGGCTCAGGCGGTTCCGGATACTGCCGGGGTCTATGTTGTTCCCGCTTTCACAGGACTTTGCGCTCCTTACTGGGATATGTACGCCCGGGGACTCATCATCGGCATCACCCGGGGAACAACCCGGGAACACATTGTCCGGGCAACTCTTGAGTCCATGGCGTACCAGACCCGGGACGTCCTTGAAGCCATGATTGCCGATTCTGGTCAAGTCCTTGAGTCCCTCCGGGTTGACGGTGGCGCGGTGAAGAACAATTTCCTCATGCAGTTCCAGGCGGATATCCTCGGGGTCCCGGTAATCCGTCCGGTTGTCACCGAGATGGCTGCCATGGGCGCAGCGTACCTTGCAGGACTGGGAGTAGGCTTCTGGAAGAGTAAAGAAGAAATCGCAAAGCAGTGGAAGGTGGACAGAATTTTTGAGCCCAAGATGGACGCAGCACGACGAGAGGAACTCTATGCAGGATGGAAGAAAGCTGTCGAACGAGCCCGGCGATGGGCAGTTTGAAGACTCTCACAATATGTGAATACATTCAAGAAAATTTGCTGGTTTACAGCGCTATTTTTTAGAGATTTCCACGAGGCACTCCCGGGGTAGTCTTGACACTGCACCCTGGGAGTGCTATTATTTTTGCCG
>JBDIWL010000105.1:0-5162 GCA_039638315.1 Candidatus Caldatribacterium thermophilum
TCCCTGGGGTCTTCTGCTCAAGGGAATCCGGAGGCGTCTTCGTGCGGCCTATGTGGTGCTTCGCACGGGGGATGGGGCATTCCTCTACAATGGGTTGCACCGCTACCGGCGTTTCGTCGAAAACTTCTTAAAGCGGGAACAAAAGCTCCATGAGGGCATACATTTTTTCTCTTTTGAGGGGGAACTCTCCTTCGTACGGGTTGAGTCCATAGGAGATGGCCTGGTGTTTGCTGCTGGTGGTCCTCTGAAAGAGGGAGAATCCCCCCCTGCGAATGGCCTTTCGTCTTTTGAGCGAAAGCTCCTTGTGAAGGCTCAAGAGGCTGAGAACCGTGTCCTGCGACTCCTCTTCTTTCGTTTCCCTCTTGGGGTTGTCTTCCTCTCCTTTGGGGATGGGCGGATTCTCTTCTGGAACAGCACTATGGAGGCGCTCACCGGGAAAAGGGAAGGAGAGGTCCTCGGGAGGAAGTGGGACGAGTTCTTTCCCATGGAGCGTATGGATGATATGTGGCAGAGCCTCCGTTTTGGGGAGGAGTACTTTGTGCGGAACTTCCGCCTGAAGCGCAATGCCGGTGGGGATCGTCTCCTGAACCTTCGGTTTTTCCCCTGGCGAGAGGGGAATGCTCTCCAGGTTGTGGGGCTTGTGGAGGATGTGACGGATCGGGCCCGCTGGGGAGAGAGCATCCGTCAGATGGAGCGGCTCTCAAGCATTGGTCGCTTCATTTCCAGTATGGCGCACGAAATCAACAATCCCTTGGGGGTCATCTACGGGTATACGCAGATGCTTCTGACGCAGGTGGCAGAAAAGGCAGAAAACTGCCCTGCCTGTCAGATGACCCGGAGGGTTCTGGAGAAGATAGAGCGAGAGGCGGCACATTGCAGCGAGGTCATCCGGTACCTTGTGGATTTTTCGAAGCCCCTTGTTCTTGAGCGGGAGCTGGTGGACATCAATGCCCTCCTTCGGGAAAGCGTTGCCCTTGTGGACTTTTTCTGCCGGGAGAACGAGAGAGTGGAATTCCTCTTTGAGGAGGATCTCCTCCTTGTACCTCTTGATCGGACGCGTATGCGCCAGGTCTTCATGAACCTTGCCAAGAACGCCTTTGAAGCCATGCAGGAAAAGGGAGGTACCCTCACCGTTTCTACCAGAAGGGTGCTCCTTGAGAACGTTCCTCCCTGGGAACCGCGGGGGTTAGCGACCTATGTAAAGGTCACTTTTGCCGATACAGGGAAGGGTATTCCAGAGGCTGCACTTCCCCGCATTTTTGAACCGTTCTTCACCACGAAGGAGCGGGGAACAGGCCTTGGGCTCTCCATTTCCTATAGCATTGTCCGGGCTCATGGGGGATGGATTGAGGTGACCTCAAAGGAGGGGGTAGGCACGAAGGTCGTGGTGTTCCTTCCGGTGGAACGGGGGGCTGGAGAATGAAGCGTATTCGTCCTGCCCTTTTGCCTCTGCAAAGGTACCAGATGGTTCCCAAGATGATTGTGGCCAGTCATCTCATGGCTCTGCCACTTCCAGAACTCGAAGCCCACCTTGCCAGAATCCTTGAGGAGAATCCCCTTCTTGAGGTTCGAGAGGGCATTGTATGCTTTGGATGCGGGGAGGAGGTTTCCGGGTATCCTGAGCGGTGTCCGCGCTGTGGGAGGTACCTGGGTCGGGGGTGGGAGGAAATTCCCCTTGAGGATGTCCCGCAATGGGGAAAGGGGCGGAGCTGGAAGGAATTCCTCTTTGAGGAGGTTATGACCCTTGTTGGACTTGAGGAAAGGGAGAAAACAATCCTCCACACCATTTTTGCCCACCTTGATGATGAGGGGTTCTTGCGTGGGGACCTCACGGAACTTGCCCTTGCCCTCCGGGTCCCTGAGAGGGCTCTCTGGGAAGTTATTGCAAAAGTTCGGGAAGCGGGATTCCTTGGCTTTGCGGCGCGGAATGCTTTGGAGTTTCTCGGCATGCAGCTTGAACACCTTGGGGTAAAGGAAGACCTTGAGCGCCTCTTTCGGGTGTTCCGTGAGCATCCAGAACGTTTTGAGGAGATTCTTGCGCCGTATCGGGATCACCTCTTCTTTTCTCCGGCGCAGTACTTCGAGAGTACTCTGGGGAGGGAACGCGAGGAACTTGAGGAAGAACGGAACCCGGTGTGCCCTGATGCTGAGATTGTGGAAGTCGAGGAAGGGGAATTTGAAGTTCTCCTTGTCCCGTCATTCACCATGCAGCTTGCTCTGAGTGATACGGTGCTTTCCCTCTGGAGAAAGAGGCGGAAAGAACTCCCTGAGCGGGAACGACACTTTTTCCGGGAGAAGCTCAGCGAAGCGCGAGAAATCCTCTCCTGCCTCTCCTATCGGTACCGGATGTTCCTTCGGGTTCTTGAGTACATCGTGGAGAGGGAAAAGGAGTTCTTCCGTCATGGTCCATCTTCCTTTGTCCCCCTGACCCAGGGAGAGATTGCTGAAGCCCTTGGGGTGAGCGTGAGTGGCATATGCCAGGTTCTGAAGGGGAAATTCATCCGTTTTCCCGATGGTCTTGTACGGAGCGTCAAGTTCTTTTTTGACGCCTCGTATCCGGTGAAAGAGGCGATGAAGGTCCTTATAGCCAGGGAAGATCCGGAACATCCCCTCTCAGACAGAGAGATTGCTGAGAAACTCAAGGCTCTGGGGATTTTCGTTGCCCGGAGGACCTGTGCGCTGTACCGGGAAGAGATGGGAATTCCACCGTCGCATCTGCGACGGCGCATGAAAGGACGGTGGCATCGTGGATATTCACGGGTTTCTTGAGGAGTACCGGAAGGGAATCCGCACTGTGCGGGAGCAGTCTCCAAGAAGCGTTGAACCCTTTCTCTCCTTCTACAACCAGATTATGACCGACGGAGCCCTGCCTCTCAAGGTGAAAGAACTCATCGCCCTGGCGATTGGTGTAGCCATCCACTGTGAGCACTGCATTATCCTCCATGTGAGGGGAGCCAAAAAAGCTGGAGCCACTCCTGAAGAGATTTTCGAAGCAGCCCAGGTTGGGGTCGTCATGGGAGGGGGGCCAGCTTTTACCTTTCTCCCTCTTGTTGCTGAGGTTCTGGCAAGCTCCTGAGATAAGTGAGGATGTCTGAATTCGGGGTGAGGATAAAGGTGTCGCCCTCTTTGAAAGATTTTCTGTACACCTCAAGAGTCCGGAGGAAGGCAAAGAATTCAGGGTTTTTCTGGTACGCCTCAGCGTAAATGCGCAGTGCCTCAGCTTCACCCTCACCCCGGAGAATCTGCGCCTGTTTCTCCGCTTCGGCGAGAATGAGCGCCCGTTCTTTGTCCGCCTCAGCCCGAATTTTTGTTGCCTCTTCCTCACCTTCTGAGCGGTACTGACGAGCCTGGCGTTCCCTTTCGGCTTTCATGCGCTGGAAAACGGCTTCCTCATTCTGCTTGGGAAGGTCTGCCCGCTTAATCCGAACATCCACAATCTCCACGCCGAACTCTCTGGTCTTTTCGCTGGAACGGGCGGTGACTCTCTCCATGACTTCTTTGCGGGCTTTGGAGACAAGGTCAAAGAGGTCAACCCGTCCAATCTCTGTTCGGAGTTCCGAGTAGACCACGTCGTCGATGCGGGTAACGGCCCCGCTTTCGCTGACCACCGTTTGCAGAAAGACGAGGGGATTGACAATCCGCCAGCGGACGTAGCTGTCGACCACAAGGGTCTTTTTATCCCGGGTAATGACCTCCTCTGGGGGAGAGTCGTACTCTAAGAGCCGACGGTCGAATTTCCGTACTACCTGGAAGGGATAGGGGAGCTTAAGGTGCAGGCCACTTTCCTGGACGACCCGGACGGGTTTCCCAAGCTGCACAATGACCCCCTGCTCCGTTTCATCAAGAACGTACCAGGGCTTGAAAATGGCAAGGAGCACAAGGAGAACAACCACAAGGCTTATGCGCCACCGCCACGTTCTACTCATCAGCTTTCCCCTCAGAGAGTGGCAGGAATTTCAAGGTACTCTGCATACTCTCTTCGCTATCAAAGACGAACTTTTTCACCTTGGGGAGGATTTCTTCAAAGGTTTCAAGGCGCAGGCGCCGGCGGGTCACCTCGGGATTTGCCTCGTACTCCCGGAGGACCGCAAGGAACCTGGCGACTTCACCTTCAGCTTTGCGGATGACCGTTTCCCGATACGCTTCAGCTTCCTGGATGATGCGGGCTGCTTCTCCTCGAGCTTGAGGGAGAATCTGGTTCCGGTAGGCTTCGGCTTCGTTGATGAAGCGGACCTTATCCTCCCGGGCGCTGGCTACGTCCTTAAAGGCTGCAACGACTTCCTGAGGTGGCTGCACGTCCTGGAGTTGCACCGCAAGGATATGGATTCCTGCTTCGTACCGGTTGAGGATTTCCTGAAGGAGCGTCCGGGTCTCTTCCTGGACTTCCGCCCGGCCAGTGGTGAGGACTTCGTCGATGGTCTTTTTACCAACCACTTCTCGAAGCGCTGCTTCAGCGGCGTTTTTCACCGCCTTTTCGGGGTCTTTGATGCGGAAAAGGTACTGGTATGGATCGCTGATGCGGAACTGAACAATGAACTGGCAGCTCACAATATTCTCGTCTCCGGTGAGCATGAGGGACTCTTCAGGCACAAGGGCGTATCTCGGTGGGGGACCGGGGGAGAGGGTGCGGAAGCCAATCTCTACCCGGCGGACTTCGGTGATTTTAGGTCTGGCAACACTCTCAAAGGGATACGGGAGGTGGTAATGAATCCCTGGGGGGACGGTGCGATTGTAGCTTCCCAGGCGCCGGACAACACCAACTTCATCAGGACCAACGACGTACACGCCACTTGCCACATAGAGCAAAAGGGCGGCAAAGAGCGCATACACGCTCAAGCGCCTGAAGAAACGGAAGAAACGCACTGTGGAGATGTCAACAATTCGCCCCTCAAAATTCTCGCCGTACACAGCTTTATCTTACCGGAAAAGGCTGGGGGATGCAATACACTGTGGAGGCGGGGCAAAAGCCCCGCCTTTTCCGCTACACGGTGAAGCGCTCCACAATTTTCTGGAGTTTCTGGGCTGTCTCGTTCAGGGTTTGCACCGCAGAATTGACCTCCTCAAGGGAAGCGTTCTGTTCTTCCGTTGCGGCTGAAACTTCTTCACTTGAAGCTGCGTTCTCCTCAGCTACGGCGGCGATGGAGGAGATGTTTTCGGTGATG
>JBDIWL010000106.1:0-5159 GCA_039638315.1 Candidatus Caldatribacterium thermophilum
CTTTTTGTCCTCACCGCTGTGGGTGCCCGCAACCTCCCCCACATTGCGCCTCTTGTGGCCCGGGGTATACGGAAGCGCATGGAGGAGAACCCGGAGCCCCTCAATATCTTCCTCTGCGAAAACCTCAGGGACGCTCCCCATGTTTTCGAAAGGATGGTGCGGGAGCACCTCTCCCAGGAGGAGGTAAAGTTCCTCGAAGAGAGTGTTGGCTTTGTGGGAACGGTCATTGCCCGGATGGTTCCGGTGGTGAGCGAACGCTTCGGGAATCTCGACCCCCTGTGCGTTGTGGCTGAGGCGTACACACGGCTTCCCTATGATGCGAAAGCAGTCAAGGGGTCCTTACCTCCACTTTTTGGTTTTGAGGGGACAGAGCACTTTGCAGCGGAGGAGGAGCGAAAGCTCTTTTTCCACAACCTCGGACACGCCATTCTTGCCTACCTTGGGTACCGTTTTGGGCATGCGTATATTCATGAAGCCCTTGAGGACTCTCGTATTTCCCGGGTATTCTCGGGAGCCTGGGAAGAGGTGACCAAAGCCTTTTTCCGTAAGTATCCTTTCTGGGAACAGGGGGAGCACGAAGCATACCTTGCCGACCTCAGGGAACGCTTTGCCAACCCTGCCATGATGGACACGGTCACCCGGGTGGGGCGGGATCCGTTGCGCAAGCTCTCCCCGGAGGACCGCCTCATTGGGGGTGCCCGGTTCTGCCTCGGGGAAGGCGTCTTCCCTGAGAACGTCGCCTGTGGGTGTGCGGCAGCGCTCCTTTACGATTTCCCCGAGGACGAAGAGGCAAGAAAGCTCCAGGAGATGCTCAGGAGAGAAGGGGTTGGAGCGGTGCTTGAGAGGGTGTGTGGTGTGTCACAGGGAGAACCTCTTGGAGAGCGTATTCTCTTCTACTTTGAGCGACTCAAAAGGGGAATGCTATAGGGGGTGACGGTATGGAGGCACGGGTAGAGCCCAAAAGTGTGCAAATGGAGCCAAAGGAACGGCTCCTTGGAATGTACCGGGACATGCTCCGGATTCGCCGCTTTGAGGAAACGGTGAGCGACCTCTTCAGCCAGGATAAAATCCGGGGAACAACGCACCTCTACATCGGGGAAGAGGCGGTGGCGGTTGGGGCCTGTTACGCCATTCGTCCGGATGACTACATCACCTCAACACACCGGGGTCACGGTCACTGCATCGCCAAGGGGGCGCGCCTTGACCGGATGATGGCGGAACTCTACGGGAAAATCGACGGGTACTGCAAGGGGAAAGGTGGTTCCCTCCACATTGCGGATCTTACCGCTGGGAACCTGGGGGCCAATGGCATCGTCGGCGGGGGGATTCCCATTGCTGTTGGTTCTGGCCTCACCGCAAAGTACAAGAACACCGGCAAGGTCACGGTGTGCTTCTTTGGAGACGGAGCAGCGAATACTGGAGCGTTCCATGAGGCCCTGAACCTTGCTGCAGTCTGGAAGCTTCCGGTCGTCTTCGTCTGCGAGAACAACCTCTACGCCATGTCCATGCCGGTGAAGGAGGCCTTCCCGATTCAGGACATTGCTGAGCGCGCTGCAGCCTATGGGATGCCGGGAGTGGTGGTCGATGGCATGGATGTTCTCGCCGTGAAGGAAGCGGTGGAAGAGGCAGCAGAGCGAGCCCGCCGGGGTGAGGGACCAACACTCATCGAGTGCAAGACGTACCGGTACCTGGGTCACTCGAAAAACGACCCCCGGGCGTACCGTACTCGTGAGGAAGAACAGGAATGGAAAGCTCGAGACCCCATCAAGCGGTACCGGACATGGCTTTTGGAGCAAGGGGTGGCAACGGAAGAGGAACTTGAGAAAATCCATGAAGAGGTTGAAAAGGAAATCGAAGAGGCCATTGCCTTTGCCGAGCAGAGTCCGTATCCGCCTCTTGAGGAAATCACAAAAGACGTCTACGTGGAAGAGGACTTTGCCGAAATTGAGCGGAAAAAGGGCACGAGGGTCGTGCGCAGTATCAGAGAGTTCAACCTGGAGAACATGCGGGTCATCACCTACCGGGATGCTTTAAACGAAGCCCTTCGAGAGGAAATGCGCCGGGACGAGAACGTCGTTCTCATTGGAGAAGACATTGGGCTCTATGGTGGAGCTTATGGAGTGACTCGAGGCCTCTGGCAGGAGTTTGGCGGGGAGCGAGTCCGGAATACCCCCATTTCGGAAGCGGCGATTGTGGGGTGTTGCGTTGGAGCAGCAATGACCGGGCTCCGTCCAGTGGGGGAAATCATGTACGTTGATTTTATGACCCTGTGCATGGATCAGCTCGTGAACCAGGGGGCGAAAATCCGCTACATGTTCGGCGGCAAAGCCCGGGTGCCCATGGTCATTCGCACGGAAGGTGGATGCGGTCGCTCTTCCGGTGCCCAGCACGCCCAGAGCCTTGAGGCCTGGTTCATCCATGTTCCAGGGTTGAAGGTCGTTATGCCGGCAACGCCCTTTGATGCGAAAGGGCTCCTCAAGGCGGCAATCCGGGAGGATAACCCCATCCTCTTCATCGAACACAAAATGCTCTACAACACCAAGGGTCCGGTTCCCGAAGAGGAGTACATTATCCCCATTGGTGTTGCTGACGTGAAGCGGGAAGGAAGGGATGTCACCATTGTGGCCTATTCCCGGATGCTCCTTGTGGCCCTTGAAGCAGCGGAAATCCTGGCCAAAGAAGGCATTGAAGCGGAAGTCGTGGACCCGAGGACGCTCCTTCCCCTTGATATTGAGACCATTTGCGCCTCGGTGCGGAAAACGAATCGAGTCATCATCGTGTACGAGGGGTGTAAGACCGGGGGTGCAGGAGCAGAAATCGCTGCGCAAATCATGGAGCACGCCTTCGACTACCTCGATGCGCCCATTATCCGCCTTGGAGCAGCCGATGCACCGGTTCCCTGCAGCCGCTACCTTGAGGACAACTCCATCCCCCGGGTAGAAGACGTCGTCCAGGCAGCGCGGGCACTTCTTGGGAAGTAGTATGGAGAGGAGAACGGTTCTCCGGCTCTCGGTAATCGTTGGTATCGCCTTCTTCTTCCTTGCCGTATCTATGCTCATCACCGGGGCGGTCCTTCCCCGGTGGATAGAGCTCTTCCGCCTTTCTGCCACCCGGGCGGGACGCCTCTTTTCCCTGTACTACCTTCCGTATGTTGTGACGACCTTTGTGAGTGGAGCCCTCTGCGACCTCTTCGGGAAGAAACCGATTCTCGTTTTGAGCCAGGCTTTCCTCGCCTTGGGGTTTTTCGTGGTGAGCCTTGCGGAGAACTTCCCCACCATCGAGTGGGGCATATTCCTTGCTGGAATAGGTGGGGGGTTCTGCGAGGCACCGCTTACTGGTCTCCTCTCCCAGGTTTTCCCAGGGCGTGAGGGTGCAGCGCTCAACCTGAGCCAGATTTCCTTTGGTCTTGGGGCAGCGGTGGGTCCTTACCTTGCCGGGTTTCTCCTGGCCCGCAACGTGAGCTTTAGAGTCCTCTACTTTATCCCCGGGGTGTTTTCGGTGCTCCTTTTCTGGCTCCTCCTTCGGGAACGGGAGCTTTTCGCCTCTGGGAACAACGAGCGGTTCTCCTTTGAGAACCTCAAGGCCCTTGCCCCTTTTGCGACCCTTCTTGGGGCGAGTTTCCTGGCCATTTTCCTCTACGTGGGGGCAGAAATTGGGTCCTCTGCCTGGATGAGCACGTACTTTGTGCGGGAACTTGGGCAAAGCATCGCCCTGGGTGGTGCAGCCATGGGAATATTCTGGGGCACCATGACTGTGGGAAGGCTCATCTTTGGGGTTCTCGCCCGTCGTATTTCGTATCTTTTGCTCCTCCGTGTGGCCACGCTTTTGAGCCTTTTCGCCCTTTTGGCCCTCAACGTCATGCGCCAGGTGCCCTTTGCCCTTTTGTCCCTTCTCGTCCTTGGCTTTGGTTTTGCGCCCATCTGGCCGCTTATTGTTGCCTGGGTGGCGAAGCACACCAATAAACTCCAGGCTACGGCTATCGGTCTGACAGTAGCCTCTGGGGGTCTTGGGGCGCTCTTTTTCCCCTGGTTCATGGGTGTAGTAGCTGATGGCATTGGGCTGCGGTGGGTTTTCCTTGTGGCCCTCGTCCTTGTTGTGGGACTTCTTGGGGTGGTAGAAAGCCCCCTCTTCCGGAGGGAGTAAAGTATGGCCCTTCTTGGGATTGATGTGGGAACAGGTGGATGCAAGGTTGTGGCGTTCCAGGAGAATGGAGAGGTTCTTGCCTCGGCCTTTCGGGAGTACCCCTTTGTGACCCCAAAGCCCGGGTGGCTTGAGATTGACCCGGGACGTATCGTGAAAGCTCTTCGTGAGGCGCTCCAGGAGGTGGTGAGTCGCCTCCCCGCATCGGTCGATGCCCTGGCGGTCACCTCTCACGGAGAGACCCTTGTGCCCCTTGGACGAGATGGTACCCCTCTTACCCTTGCTATCGCCAACTTCGATACCCGGGCCAATGGGTACGTGGAGTTTTTCCGAGAGCACTTTGACCCCCTGGCACTTTTTTCCATTACCGGAATGCCCCTCCATGGAATGTACACGGTGAACAAAATTCTCTGGCTCCGGGACCACGAACCTCGGATTTTTGAAAGAGTATGGAAATTCTCCTGTGTAGCGGACTTTGTCACCTTCTACCTCACCGGGGAGGAACCAGTCATGGACTACTCCCTTGCCTCCCGGACCATGATGTTCGATGTACGGAAGAAAACGTGGGCCAGAGAAGTTCTTGAGGCTGTCCATCTTGAAGAGGAAAAGCTCCCCAAACTCCTTCCTGCAGGGTCCTTTGTGGGGTACCTCCGGGAAGAGCTTGCCCTTGAACTCGGTATACGGGGCAGAGTCCCTGTGGCCACAGGGGGGCATGACCAGCCCTGTGGAGTTTTGGGGTGTGGGGTAGAGCGGCCCGGTGAGGCCATGTACGGTATTGGAACCTCTGAGTGCGTTGCACTCCACATCGGCCCGGAACCCCTCCTGAGCCGGGACATGATGGAACATGGATTCTGTGCCTCTCCCCATGTGGGTGAGAACGCCTACCTCACCCTGGCGTACATTGCCTCAGGAGGGTCCATTGTCCGCTGGTTCCGGGATGCCCTTGCCCCCGATGTCAAAGAGAAAGCCCCGGACCCCTATCGGGAACTCTTCGCCCATCTCCCGTCGCATCCGGTGTC
>JBDIWL010000107.1:0-5142 GCA_039638315.1 Candidatus Caldatribacterium thermophilum
GGTGCAGGTCTTGCCACTTCCTTTCAGGCTGCGGTGTGGAACATAGGTGCTGAGGGACAGATGCTCATTGGAGCTATTGTCGGGGCGTGGGTTGCTCTTTTTTCCCCTTTACCCTCTTCCCTTTTGCTTCCGGCAATGTTTGTTCTTGGGTTCCTTGGGGGAGCTCTCTGGGGTTCTTTTGCGGCATGGTGTCGGAATAGGCTTGCTATTAACGAAATCATTACCACCCTTATGCTCAATTACGTTGCGGCCAATCTTGTCCTCTACCTCATTCTTGGTCCTTGGAAGGGGAAGACCGTTCGGGGATTTGCGTATACTGACCCCTTTCCAAAGGAGGCATGGCTTGCGACTCTTGGCACAACCCGTGTGCCTCTTTTGACGCTACTTCTTGCGATTCTCGCAATTTTCTTCTGTTACTTTCTCCTCACAAGGACCTCCTTCGGTTTTGAACTGCGCGTTGTTGGAAGAGGTGGGAAGGCAGCGCATCTTGCGGGGATTCGTACGGAACGCATTGTATCCTTCGTCATGTTCCTTTCCGGGGGGCTTGCAGGTATAGCTGGAGTGGGAGAGGTAAGTGGTATTCACCACATGCTCCGTCACCCTACGCATATTTCCCTGGGATACGGCTTCACGGGGGTTATTGTAGCCTGGATTGCGCGGGCCAATCCTCTTGGAGTTCTTGCCAGTTCTTTTCTCTTCGGAGCTTTGATGTCTGGGGGCGATGCGCTGAAGGTCTCTTTTGGTATCCCTTTCCAGGTGATATACATACTCAACGGGCTTGTGCTCTTTTTCCTTATCGCCTCTGAGGAGCTCCTGTACTATCGAATCGCGTTACGCCGCTGGTCCTGGGATGAGAAGGAGGAAGGCAGTGGTGGGATTGTGGATTAGTGGTATTATCGGGAGAACTATGGCCTATAGTGTACCCCTCCTTCTTGCAACCCTTGGAGAGATTTACGCGGAGCGCTCCGGGGTACTGAATCTTGGCGTTGAGGGTATGATGTCCCTTGGTGCACTTACGGCTTTTGCAGTGGCATTTTCTTCTGCGAATCCCTGGCTTGGGGTTCTTGCTGGAGCAGCGGTTGCAGGTGGTGTGGCTTTGCTTCACGCTCTGTGTAGCGTTACTCTGCGGGCGAATCAAGTGGTCTCAGGCTTGAGTCTTGGAATGCTCGGGATGGGGATTTCCGGTGTTCTCGGTCGGAATTTTGAAGGAAAAGTTCTGGAAGTAACGCTTCCGGTATATCGTGTGCCTTTTCTCTCAAATCTCCCTGGCTTTGAAAAGCACAACGTTTTCGTATACGCGAGCTTGGGACTTGTAGTTCTCCTCTGGTTTATCCTTTTCTGGACCCGCTGGGGGATTGTGGTTCGCTCTGTGGGGGAGAATCCTGCTGCCTGCGACGCCATGGGAATCAATGTTTCCGCGGTGCGATACACCTGTGTTGCCCTTGGAGGAGTTCTTGCTGGCCTTGCGGGGGCATACCTTTCCCTGGGGTACCGACCTTCCTGGTCCTACGGAATGACCGGGGGCATAGGCTGGCTTTCCATTGCCCTTACTATTTTCGCTTTCTGGAACCCCCTCTGGGGTCTTGTGGGGGCATACCTTTTCGGGGCACTGTATCAGCTTTCCTTTCGTTTCCAGGCTTACGTTTCTCCAGAACTCCTGAACACGCTACCTTACCTTTTTCCCCTCCTTGCCTTGAGCTTTGTGTCCCGCCTTGCAGCCCGGAAGCGAGTAGGACCACCCGCTTCTTTAGGGGTGCCCTACAGGAGAGAGTAGACTATACTGTGGAGGTGGTGATATGAAGAAGTTGGTTATGTTCCTTCTGCTCTGTGCGGTGTTCCTGTGGTTCCTTGCTCCCTTACATGCAGAGGAGGCTAAACTCAAGGTAGGGTTCATTTACGTTGGTCCTATAGGTGATTTTGGCTGGAGTTACGCCCATGACCAGGCAAGGCAAATTGTGGAAGCAACGTATCCGTGGATTGATACCGTGTATGTTGAGGCTGTTCCTGAGGGAGAGGTTGAGGGGGTTATTGACCGGCTCATTAACCAGGAGAAGGTCGACGTTATTGTTACCACAAGCTTTGGTTTCATGGATGGGACGCTTGCTGCTGCCCAGCGATATCCGGATAAGATTTTCTTCCACTGTTCCGGGTTTAAGAGGGCTCCAAATATGGCTACATACATGGCTGATTTCCACCAGGTATATTACCTCAACGGCATCATTGCCGGTGCTCTGACAAAGACTAACAAGCTCGGTTATGTTGGTGCTTTTCCAATTCCAGAACTCAAGCGCCACATCAATGCCTTTGCCTTGGGTGCTCGAAGAGTCAATCCCAATGCTGAGGTTCTCGTTCGCTGGCTCCAGACTTCCTGGTATGACCCGGCAGGGGCTAAGGAAGCTGCGGAATCCCTCATCGCAGAGGGTGCCGATGTATTAGCCTTTACCGAAGATTCTCCTACTGTCGTCCAGGTTGCTGCCGAGCACGGCCTTCCAAGTTTTGGGCACTACTCACCAATGTACAAGTTTGCTCCTGATTTCGTTGCTTCTGGGCAACTCGTGCACTGGGAGGCTATTTACCTCGATTTCTTTGCCAAAGTTTACGCTGGCCTTTATACCCCAAAAAACCTTGAAAACGTTGACTACTGGTGGCTTTTGCGCGAAGGTGCCGTGGAACTTGGTGCCGATTTTGGCATGCCGATTAACCCAGTTTTTGAGGAAAGACTGAAATCTGTAGTCGTGAACGACCCGGTGTACGGAGAAATCAGTGTCTATGACCTTGTCTTTGCCCTTCTTAAGGCTATGGCTGATCCTGAGTACGCCTTCAGCCCCTTCACTGGTCCTATTCGTGACCGCAAGGGAAATCTTCGAGTGCCTGAGGGTGTCCGCCTGACCATGGATGAACTCATCACTATGGAGTGGGCAGCAGAGGGAATTGTTGGAGCCTGGCCTGGAGAACCAGAGTAGGGAATACCCCACGTCCCTTCGAAGGGACGTGGGGTGCGGAGTACATCGCTACACACCTGAGAAGGCCTGAACCCTCAATTCTTGGAATCGTGACTTTGACTCAGTTTCGTTTTTTCTCCCATCACCACAGGATTGTTGCAGGGAGGGCTATGCGGTAGTTGACTCCTCGGAAGTCTTGAAAAAAACTGGCGCGCCTGGAGGGACTTGAACCCCCAACCCCTGGATCCGAAGTCCAGCGCTCTGTCCAGTTGAGCTACAGGCGCACCTTGGTGTATTATACAGGTATGCGAGAAGCTTTTCAATCGTTCCTGAGAGAGGCTTCTAATAGGGACCTTTCTTGGTACTTCGCTTATGGGTCAAACATGGACTCTGAACGCCTTGAGGAACGAGTTGGCCGGAAGGGCGTGGCTTGGACAACCGGTGTAGTTTTCGATTACGAGTTGGTCTTCAATAAAATTGCTGGCGATGGAAGTGGATACGCCAACATACAGCCAAAAGAAGGGGAAATTACTCATGGAGTTCTCTATGCGCTTTACGAGTATGAGCTCTGGCGACTGGATCGCTGCGAAGGTGTGCCAAACCATTATCGGCGCATTGTACTACCTGTGAAAACAAGCGGAGGCCTGATAGAGGCTTTTTGTTACATCGCCGCAGAGGGTATGACTCGGGAGGGTCTTAGGCCACATCGGAGCTATCTCAAGCTCTTGATAAGGGGTGCAGAAGAACACCATCTTCCTCAAGAGTATATTGAGAAACTTAAGAGAACAAGATGCCTGGAAGATGCTGAATGAGCAAAGCGGCACTAATTATCCTGTGACGCGAGAGTCAGCAAGAAGAGGAAGAACCTGATTGTAAAGGCCCAAAATCCCTGAATGAAATTCAGGGAGGGGTTCTGGTCTCTCCTTATCACGTGTGATGAGTTTCTTCCTGGGCCATCCTGAATCGACATAAGGTGCTACACTTTTCCCCTGTTGCGATCCCTCAGAGGAGTTGCTGCAACGTAGCTACGCTGGAAGTGCTCGACGAGCGTTGTGACCCGTGTAAAGACATTGACAAGAAGAGGGGATTTAGCTATAATTCTTCTTGGAACAAATCTCATGTTATTTTTAACAAATTACTGGCATATTCTCGAGACTGAAAGTGAAAGAAGGAGTTTGCATGGGTCTTAACGAAGGGGAACTTCAAGCATTTGCTGCAAGGGTTCGGAAACGAATCATTGCAGCAACGTTTCGTGCTGGAGTGAGCCATATCGGAGGATCGCTCTCAATTGTGGAAATCCTCACTTGCCTCTTCAATGGTATCCTCGATGTAACCCAGGAGAACTTGGCTTCTCGAGAACGTGACCAGTTTATTCTCTCTAAGGGTCATGCTGGTCTTGCGTTCTATGCGGTGCTTGCTGAAAAGGGCTTTCTTCCCGAGAGCCTCTTTTGGGAGTATGGTTGCGCAGGAGAGACGCTTTTAGGGATTCACCCAGAACTTGGTGTTCCGGGAGTTGATGCGGCAACCGGTTCCCTGGGGCATGGTCTCCCTTTAGGAATTGGATGTGCTCTTGCTTTTAAACTGCACCAAAAGCCCTTTCATGTCTTCGTTCTTGCAGGAGATGGAGAACTGAACGAAGGGACAAACTGGGAATGTCTTCCGATAGCCCTTCGCTATAACCTTGACAACCTTACTCTTGTTGTTGATCGGAACCGCTTGCAGCTTTCTGGTTTTACGGAGGATTTGCATCCTCTTGACCCTCTTGCAACGAAGTTCGAGGCTTTTGGTTGGACGGTTCAGGAGGTTGCAGGTCATGACCTCGAGGCTCTTTGGAAAACCTTTTTGTGGGCAAAAGAAAGGAATGACGGGAGACCAGCGGTTATTCTCGCTCACACGGTAAAAGGCAGGGGGGTTCCAGAGCTTGAAAATAGAGTGGAGTCCCATTACTGTGGATTGCCAAAAGAGATTGTCGAGAGATACATAGAGCCCGGGGTGTTCTTATGAGAGACCGGAGAACGGCGTTACAGGATGTTCTTGTAGCACTCATAGAGGAGGGGAAGGATATTGTCTGTATTTCGGTGGATTCGGCGTCCCGCTTTAAAAAGGTAAAGGACAGGTATCCAGAGAGGGTTATCGAGTGCGGAATTTGTGAGCAATCCGGGATGGGGATATGTGCTGGCCTTGCGCTTCAAGGGATAGT
>JBDIWL010000108.1:0-5110 GCA_039638315.1 Candidatus Caldatribacterium thermophilum
GAGTGGTAGGGTTCCACATCACTTATGGCCATGTACTCGGGGGTCCCCTCCTCAGGAGTGCCAATGTAGTACACACCATCCTTTCTGTGCCAGAGGATTCCCGTACCCTCGAGGATGAGGGTTAGGGCCTCTTCGAAGGGCACCGATTCCCGCCGAAGGGTAATGGTTCCCGGGACATCCGCGAAGAACACCACTTCTTCCCCTGCCTGGAAAGCGGCAACGAGGATGGCCTCTTTTCGGGGAACGTTCGGGCAAAAAAGGGTGATGCGCTTTTCGTGAGCAAGAGCGCTTAGGGAGAGAAAGAGAAGAAAGCAGAAGACTGCCTTAGAGAATACGCGGGGTAATGAGGATGACCACATCTTTGTCCTCGCTCGTTGTTTTTTTGTGCCGGAAAAGGGCCCCGATGATGGGGATATCCCCAAGAAGCGGGACTTTGCCTTCGGTGGTGACCTCGATGAGCTGGCGTAATCCTCCAAGAACCAGGGTTTCTCCCTCCTTTACCCGGACCGTGGTGGTCACGATTCTCCGGCTCACCACTGGAAGTTCCTGGAGGCCTGCACCCACGACGTTGCTCACTTCAGGGCTCAGGGTGAGGAGGATTTCTCCGTCTTCGACGACATAGGGACGCACTTTGAGAATGACTCCAGCACTTATCGTTTCAAGACTCGTTGTGGCCAGGGCAGCGGTTCCGGTGACGATGGCGTAGTACTCTTCACGGGTGACTCGAATTTCCCCCTCTTCCCCATCGAGGACCACAAGGCGAGGATTCGAGCGGATGCGAGCCTTGCCCTCCTTCTCAAGGAGGTGAATTGTCGCCACCACGCGTTCTAAGCGCTCGAAAATACCCCCAATGCTTGCAAGTTCTCCAAACTGCAGGCTATAGGGTCCAGATTCTGCCCCTCCCCACTCCACACCGAGGTTTTTCGCCTCTTCTCCTGAAATTTCGGTGACCACAGCGTCAATCATCACCTGTTTTCTTGGGACATCAGAAAGAGCAAGAATGCGCTTGATGTCCTCGATGATGGGCTGTGGAGCGGTGACGGTGATGAAGCGCTTCCCCGGAATGGCCCTCACGTACTGGGCGTAGAAATCAGGAAGGAGAGCAAGGGCTTCTTCGGCGTCGAGGTCTTTGAGGTTGATACGTTCACTCCGAGCCATATTCCGAAAGGCCGGACTCTCAGGATGTCCAGAGCTCACCAGGTAGTACCCATCCATCTTTGTGGCCACGTATCCTCCGGGGGCAAGGATCATTTCTAAAGCTTTACTCAGGGGGACCTCAGTGAGCTCAAGGGTCACGTATCCCGATACGGTCTCGTCAGGGAGGATAATTACCCCTGCCTGGGCTGCAACGTCCTGGAGCGCTTCGCGAATATCAGTATCGACGAAAACGTTCGTGATGAGGGGCTCTTCGGTTTCCTCGCCGCAGGCCAAAGAAGAAAGGACACAAAACCCAATACAGAGAGAAACCAGGAAAAACCGTACAATCCTCATGGAGCTCCTCCTTTCGTGGCGGAAGAAAAGGCAAAGGAGATTTCCCCCGTGTACCTCCCTGGAGGGTCGTAAGGCGTGGTTTCAACAAGAAGCAGCACATTTCGCAGTACGGTTACCTCTCCCGCTTTTCCAGAGAGAACCTTGACCGGCTTTTCCAGGGAGTACTGCTTTCCTCCCACCTCTACGAAAATCCGGGACGGGGGAATGTGCTCTCCTCTCTCCCCAGTGAGTCCCTGGGTGGTGCAAAGGAGTACCCAGGGGGTAACGTTGGCGCGGACTACAAGGGTGAATGGCTCACCGATGGGGTACTGTCCTGGGGGGCCAAAGACCTCAAAGACAATGCCGTCACGGATGTTTTGGGTTTCTATCGCAAAGGCCTTGTGTACCTCCAGAGAGAGGGATAACCCTTGAGGGATGGGGAGGGGTGGCGATCCCTCTCTCTGGGAGTACAGCACAAGGGTTGCAGTATACGTCCCTGCTTCCAGTGTCCAGGGGGGCGCAAAGGCAACGGTACACTCAAGCTTTGCCCCTTCAGGGAGGGCTTCTCTTCCCCCAAGGATGGGCGTGAGGTGATGGGAGAGGGGAATGGGGTCCTTCCTTTGGGGAATTTTCAAAAAAACTGTGCCCTCTGGAGGAGGATTTTTCAGGGAGGCGTAGAGCATCCAGGGGGCATCGGGGGCTACGAGGAAAAGGGTGAAGCTCCCTTCCTCTTCCTTTTCCGGGGTTTCGCACGATAGGGTGATTTCAGAGGGCAAAATGCTTATTGCAAGAGCCTGGACTTCTCCAACCACAAAAAAGAGGAATAAAAATCCAAGGAGAATGCTTTTGGCGCGCTCACTCACCCTGCATCCCTCCTTCCATCCTCATAGGCCGCATAGATTGCAGAGAAAAGGTCTTCGATGAGTCCTCCTTTTATGAGGTATGTGAAGGCCCCGCTTTTCCGGGCCTCTTCTTGGAAATCCTCGTTGTCGTACAGAGAGAGCACGATAATCCGGATGTGTTTCCAGCGTTGCCGAATTTCCTGAATGAGCGAGGCTCCACTCATATCGGGGAGCACGAAATCGGTAATGACCACATCTGGCGAGGTCCGGGCAATGGCTCGGAAGACGTTTCGGGCTTTGGTCGCAAGTCCGACCACCTTGAAATCCTTCTGCTTCTCAAGAAGGAACACGAGCCCTTCCAGAAAGAGACGATTGTTGTCGATGAGAAAGATCCGAATGATGTGCACCCCTCCTTGCTTTAAGCTAATCAGAGCAGCCTGGAATCAGCATCCCCTCTTTGTCCCCTTTTTTCGGTCCGAAGGTCCTAAAAAGGTGCATCCTGGGGAGGACGAAAGTCCCTTGCACCGTAAAAGCTGATGTGGTACCCTTCTTGAGGGATGGGGGTTTGCAACACTTTTGTGAAAAAGAGCACGACTTTCCAAGGAGGGGTTCAGAATGGAGGATGGAGCGTGGTGTGCTGGCTCATCTCTGGGACGAATGGCGCTCCACTTCCTGCAAGGAGTCCTCAGGGAACACGCTGCGTCTTCCGGTGCTCTTGCCGTTTTTGAGCCCTGCCAGGGGAAGCTCCGCATTCTCGCCTCTTTTGGCCTTTCTCTCTCGCGTCTGCGAAAATTCCCGTACTTTGCGCCTCAAGGGATAGGGATGCACGTTTTCAAAACAGGCGCGCCGGTTCTCCTTGATGCCACCCATGTTTCGCCTTTTCCTCTGGGGTACGAGAGAAAAAGGGATGTAGCATCGATATGCCTTCCGCTGCGGTGTGGGGATGGAGCATTTGCTGGTGTCCTTTCGCTCAACAAGAGCGATAGGCCATTTGCACATCCCCTCTCAGTGGTTCTTGATACCACGGCTCAGAAGTTCCTCCCCCTTGCTGAGGAATTCTCCTGGCTGTGGGATGGAGAACAGGCCCTGTGGGCGGCGGAAAAAGCCTCCCGGGCACTTCGAAACCTCGATTGGGCTACAGGGATACGAGAGGTTGCCCGCACGTTTCTCTGTGCCTTCAGGATGCTTGTCCCTACCGAGTACGCAGCACTTTTTGCTCAGTTTCCTGAAGGGGAAAGTGTTACGGTCCTGTCCCGAAAGGCTTCGTCCTTGCTCTCTCCCCAGGTACGCAAGGAGATTGGTCGGGTATTTGCTCCATTCTTTCGAAAGAAGAGGCTCCTCGTATGTAATCTTCAGGAGGTACCCGGGTTGCGCCACTTGCTTCCTGGGGAAGTGCCCCAGGAAGTCGTCGTGTGCCCCTTTCTCTGGCACGGTCATTTTCTTGGAGCTTTTGTTGCCCTTGCTGATGTTCCCCTGGGGAGGTTTTCCCAGGGTCTTCTTGCCACTTTCGGCAATATCGCTTCGGGGGTTCTCTGGAGCTTTGCCTCTTTCAAAAGGATTCGCTTCTCCCTGCTTGAGAGGGAGCACCTTCGTCTTGCCCAGAGCCTCCACGATGGGGTTGCTCAAGGCATTGCCGGGGCTGAAATGTACTGCCAGATGCTCAAGGAAGCCCTCTGGGAAAGAGGTGTCCTCAGGCAAAACGAAGCTCTCCTTTTGCACCGCCTTGAACATTTCCTCTCCCTTTGTCGTGTAGAAACCCGAACAATGGTTGAGGCATTGCGGGGGAGAAAGGAGGGGGGTAACGATTTTTCTCTTCGTGAGGCGCTTCTTGAGAAGCTCGATTACCTTTTCGGTCTTCAAGGGGTGCGGTATGCCCTCAAGATACGGCTTCCTGAGGATGCCCTTGCGCCTTCTGTGCAAAGGGAGATTTTTTCTATCCTTGAAGAGTGCTGCATCAACGTGTGGAAACACGCTGGGGCGACGAGACTTCTCGTCGCAGCAGGCTGTTTCCATAACGCGGTGTACCTTCTCGTATGGGACAATGGCAGAGGATTCACAAAAGAGGAGGAGAGAAAAGAGCATGCCTTTGGGCTTCGGGGGATACGGGAGCGAGTTGCTTCTCTTGGTGGTGCCGTGCGGATACGCTCCTTTCCAGGAAAAGGGACGAAGGTCGGGGTGATGTTTCCTGTCTTCTGGTGAGCCTGTGCCCTGTGTGGCTATTGTAGACGATCACCTCCTTTTCGCCGAGGGTCTCAAGGAGCTCTTGGAAACACGAGGGAGTATCGCAAGGTGTCTTGTCTTCCGGAATGGCGTTGAGGCTCTGCAGCGCATTCCCCTTGTACAGCCGCATCTTGCCCTTGTGGATGTGCACCTCCCTGACATGGATGGCGTGGAGCTCGTGCGGCGGCTCCAGGGGCGCATGCCAAACCTTAAAGCTATTATGCTTACGGTGGACGATACCCTCGAGACGGCCCTTCGGGCGATCACCGCTGGGGCAGTAGGGTACCTGGTGAAGAGCGCCCCTTTTCCCAGGATTCTCCAGGGAATCCAGGCTGCCCTCCAGGGGGATATTGTCATCGCCGCCGAGGTTGCGCCTCTTGTGGTTGGGGAGCTCAAGAAAATCTACCTTCGTCAGGGCAGAAGACCCTCGCCCATTTTCCAGGTCCTGAGTCCCCGGGAGCGGGAAGTTCTTCGAGCCATTGTAGAAGGGAAAAGTAACGCCGCCATTGCGGAAGAGCTTTTCATCGCCGAGAAAACGGTGAAGAACCATATTACCAATATCCTGACGAAACTCAACA
>JBDIWL010000109.1:0-5070 GCA_039638315.1 Candidatus Caldatribacterium thermophilum
GAAGGAGAGGAATTCTCCCACGATGTGGTAGCCCCTTTTCTGGTAAAAGGCAAGGGCACGAGTATTCCCTTTTTCCACATCGAGGATGACAGAGGTATCCCTCAGGCGCAACGCTTCCTCCTCCACTGCCTGGAGGAGGACCTGCCCGAATCCCTTCCCCTGATGGGGTGGGAAAACGGCGAGGTTACTCAGGTAGTATGAAGCAGGGGGAAGTCCCGCATAGCGGATTTTGGGCACAAAGCGCAAAAGGCGTGGCAGGGCATAGGGGAAAAGTCGAAAAGCGGTACGAAGACCTTGAGCACGCCGGTCGCCACTCCCCCATCCAAGGGCCATACCAAGGAGCGTCTCGCCCTGCCAGAGGGTGAGGGTGTGGGGGAAGGAAAAGAGGGTCCCCGTATCCTGGAAGAGACGGCGAAACACCCCTCTCCAGGAAGGACCAAAAAGCCGCAAAAGCACCCCTCCTGCCGAGAGTTCAAGAAGGAGGAGGAACGCCTCTTCTTCGTCCGCGCGTCCCTCACCCCTTCGTACCGCAAGCTTCACAGGATGACGGCTCTCTCCTTTTTCCGTTTCCCCTCACACCTCCAGTCTCGTCCTGCTCTGAAAAAGGCCTCAATATTGGCAAAGGGGACATCCTGGGGGAGGTCGCAGCCGGTGCTCAGGATAAAGTACGGATAGTCCTTCATGGCTTCAAGAAGGTGAAGCGTCATCCTGGAGATTGCTTCTGGCGTCTCTGTAAGCATGGCCACAGGGCTGATGTTGCCAATAAGGAGAATGGTATCCTCCTGGGTAACCAGAGAGGGCAAATCCACAGCGCTATCCAGGCTGAGACCAGCAACGCCGCAGCGCTTCATCTCCGGGACGAGGTGGTGCGTGTTGCCGCACACATGGAGCACAACCTCCACATCGTCAAGAATCCCCACGAGCTCCCGGTAGATAGGAGCAAGGTACTTCCGAAAGGTTTCCGGGCCAAAGATGACCGCTGTGGGCTCAAGCACCATAATGGTATCAGCGCCAGCCTCCTGTAAGGCCATGGCGTATCGGAGGACCACCCCTTTCGTGAACTCAAGAATCCCCTGGAAGAATGCTTCATCAAGCACGCTCTGTATAGCGAGTTCATTGGCGCCAGTAAGGAGCCCAGCAAGGGTCAGAGGACCAATGACGTATGCCCCCACCGGACAGGGAAGCGCTGCCCGCATGTGCCGGAGCGTTTCAAGGTACACGAGGACCCTTCCATCTCCCAGGATATCGATTTTCCGAAACTGGTCAAGGTCAGAAAGCGTCTTCACCGGATGGGCCTCAACAGAGGGTGTATCGTCAAGGGGGAAGCGCACCGGAAGCCCCAGAGCGCTTGCCTCCACCGAAAGGTCCATGAGGAAGAACATGGCATCAGGGCGGAAGGTGTCGTAGAGCCGGCTCAGGGTCTGGAACTGGACGAGATGATTAAATTGATTTTGTTTAATATTCGTCCCTGTGAGCTGGAGTCCAGGGTACCCCATGAGGGGAACAACTGGCCTTTTTCCCTCTTCCCAAAAGGTAAGAGCAAGTTCTCTCAGGGAAAAGCGTTGCGTGTTTCGTCGCATGGAAGTCACCTCAAAATTTCATAAAAGAGTTAATTTTCTGGTCCCATTGTACACCCTTTCCCTTTCGCCGTCAAGGGGTGAAAACATGGTACAATACGATTGTGCCGCATCGATACCTCGATTGGCTCAAGCAAGCCGAAAGGGACTTAGGACACGCTCGCTTCTCCCTCGAGCGGGGAGATTACGAGTGGGCATGTTTTGCTGCGCAGCAGGCAGCCGAAGAGGCGGTGAAAGCACTCCATCTTTTCCTTGGCCAGGAAGCCTGGGGGCATGTGGTGGCAAAGCTCCTCAGAGAGCTCCCCATACCTGTTCCGGAAATCCTCATCGAGAAAGGGAAGGTTCTTGACGGGTTCTCCATCCTCCCTCGGTACCCGAATGGATTCCCTTTGCACACTTTGGCATCCTTCAGGCCCAGGAGGCTCTTGCCTATGCCAGTGAGATCCTTGCATTCGTCCGTTCTCAGATGGCCCGATAGAAACGAAGTCGAGAAAGCGCTGCGAGCATGGGCGCAAAAGGTGCGAGTTGAGCACCCCGAAATCCTCCGCATCGGGTACTTCGGTTCCTACGCCACCGAATCCTGGGGCGTGGGAAGCGACGTGGATATCGTCATTGTGGTGGCAGCCTCAAAAAAGCCCTTCATGGAACGCCCCCAGGATTTCGACACCACAAGCCTTCCCGTTCCTGCAGACCTCTTTGTCTACACTGCAGAGGAATTTGCCGCACTCAAAGGAAAGTTTTCCCGGGTCCTCAGGGAGGAAGCAGTGTGGATTGTAGGGTAGCTCAGGACCCGGGAAGGTCACCTATGCGCGGGGCATCTTGGCAAGAAGCGTCTCAATATCCCGCTTGAGGGCCTCTTTCTCCGCAACACTGAGAGGCTTCAGGGGTCTTCGGGGGAAACCGCCTTCAAAGCCAAAACAGTCCATTGCCGCTTTGACTCCGCTTACCCCATACCTTCCGGAGACAAGACTATTGAGTTTGGCCATGAAGCGATGGAAAGGAAGGCCCCGTTCCAGGTCTTTCTTGAGCCCAAGTTCCACAAGGTCGCAACAAAGATCCGGAAAGACGTTCGCCAGAGACAGGACTCCACCACGGGCTCCCACAAGGGTCGCCGGGAAGACAAAATCTGCAGACCCGGCAAGGACAAAGAAGTCCTTACCCTCTGCGGCAGCAATATAGGCGTCGTAGTTGCCCTTTGAGGTATCCTTGAGACCGAAGATATTGGGGTGCTCACTCACCCGGGCAATAAGAGACGGAGAGAGGCAGAGGTTATTCGCCACCGCCGGGTTGTTGTAGAGGAGAAGGGGCTTGTCAATAGCCTCGGCGACCTCGGTGAAGTACTCATACAGGGCGTCATCAGTCATGCGCTTGGCAAAGAAAGAGGGGGGCATGAGGCTCACGAAGTCCACTCCAAGGCGAGCAAGGTCCCGAGCAAGCTTTTTCGATTCAAAAGTG
Source organism: Candidatus Caldatribacterium thermophilum (assembly GCA_039638315.1). Lineage (GTDB taxonomy): Bacteria > Atribacterota > Atribacteria > Atribacterales > Caldatribacteriaceae > Caldatribacterium > Caldatribacterium thermophilum. Next base: position 3,033 of record JBDIWL010000109.1, read on the forward strand.
GATTCACAGCTTGCTCCTCCGATAAGGACCTTGTCCCCTTTCACCTCAAGAACCGTCTCGATAACCTTGAGCTTCTCCTCATAGGTGAGACTCCGGAACTCTCCATTCGTGCCCAGGGCGAAGTACCCACGAAGCCTTGTTTTTCCAAGTTTCTCAATATTTCGCCGCAAAGCCTCAAAATCAATAGTATCGTCCTCCCGAAAAGGAGTCACAATAGGAGCAAAGACGCCTGTCAGGAGTCCTTCGATTTTTGTCCTTTCCATACCACTCACCTCAAGACTTTTTGAAGAACTCAATAATACGCTCTGCAGCCTGCACTGCTACCCGTTCCGTACTCTCCTTCGTGAGTCCTGCAACGTGTGGCGTCAGAATAACGTTGGGCAGGGAAAAGAAGGGGTGGTCCTTGGGGGGAGGTTCCTCCGCAAAAACATCAAGAGCTGCCCCCCGAATCCACCCTTCCTTGAGGGCTTCATACAGCGCCTCCTCATCAACCACCGCTCCACGGGCCACGTTAATGAGGAAAGCCGTGGGCTTCATGAGGCGGAGCTCTTCTCTGCCAATGAGGTGCCTTGTGGCCTCACTCAGGGGAACGTGGAGACTCACAAAATCGCTTTGCATGAGGAGTTCGGAGAGGCTTTCGACCTTCTCGGCACCAGGCAGAACAGAAGCATCCTCCACAAAGGGGTCGAAAAAGAGTACCCGCATGCCAAGGCTGAGGCAGATACGAGCCACCTCTCTCCCTATGGTCCCAAAACCCACAAGACCCAGAGTCTTCCCGAAGAGCTCGCTGGCTCTATAGGAGTGGCGGGAACCCCAGTCTCCTTCCCGCACCCGCCGGTCGTACCAGAAAAGGTCCTTGGCCAGGGCAAAGAGGAGGGCAAGGGTATGCTCGGCAACCGATATGGCGTTGCCTCCGGGAACGTTGTACACGGCAATGCCCCGACTCCTTGCGTATTCCACGTCAATGTTGTCAAGTCCTACGCCAACTCGACAGATCACCTGAAGGTGCGGCGCCTGATCAATAACCTCTTTCGTCACCTTGAAGCCACTGCGCACAAGGAGGGCATGGGCCCTGGGGAGGAATGCAAAAACCCGTTCTTTCTCTTCCGGGGAAAGAACAATGACTTCAAGGGTCTTTTGTTCCTTCAAAAGATCGAGAGCCTTTTGTGCAATAGGTTGGGGGAGAAGTACTGTCCAGGAAGGCATGGCCTCATTCCCTCGAGAGGATGTTCTCAATTTTCTCCATCGCTTGCGAAAATTCCTGAAGGTTGTACCTCTGGGCGCTTGAGGCAGCAATGTCCTCCATGGTCAAGCCGTCGGGTTCGGTGCTCCTCCGGGCAAAGTCGAGTTTCATGAGTTTGGCTACCGTTGCCTCTGGAACCTCAAAGGGTCTTTTGGCCACCTCTTCCCGAAGGAGGGTCATACCCCACTCAAGGGCCTCAGGATTCATAGTGATGACCACAGGGAGCTTGGCGATTTCCTCAAGGTGGAGGTAAGCATTCCCAGGACCCTTACGGGTAGAACAAACAAGAACCTTAGCAGGAGACCCAAGAGCCTGTACTGCATCCACGGCTTTCTTGGCCATAAGGATGCCCAAAAAACGGAGATCCTCTTCCTCAAGAGAAATACCCTTTGCCTTTGCTTCCTCTGTGAGTTCCGTTGCCGCTTCCCAGCGGCCAAGCATCATGGTAATGACCGAGCGCCAGGAACTATAGTCAATGCCCCGGGCTTTGCCCTTCTCGTAACCCCGCTTTATAGCCTGGGCCACCTGGACAACCTGGGGGACGCAGAAGCAGGATGTGGCGTTCACCGGGACACCAAAGCTCACAATCTCCTCCATAACGGCAAGACCAGCCTTCGTTGCGGGAATTTTCACCATGAGGTTGGGACTCATCCGGGAGATTTTGAGGGCCTGGAGGACCATTGTTTCTGTATCGGTGCTCTTTCGCGGATCCACCTGGAGGCAGACAAAGCCGTACTTGCGGTCCCTTCGGTAGAAGTTCGAGAGGAACTTATCAGCTCCCAGTTTTCCCACCAT
>JBDIWL010000110.1:0-5059 GCA_039638315.1 Candidatus Caldatribacterium thermophilum
AGCTGTGGATTTCCTTGTGGAGTTTGCCCCAAGTCCCCTTGAACGTCCTCCAGTAAGGGGAAAGAACCCAAAAACTGGGGAGGAAGAAGAACGCCCTTGCAGCGAGGACGCCCCGTTTTCAGCCTTTGTTTTTAAGGTCCTCAGCGATCCGTATGTAGGAAAAATCGCCTTCTTCCGGGTGTACTCCGGGAAACTTTCCGCAGATGCACGACTCTACAATGCTTCCCGGGATGTGGAGGAGAAAATCGGACAACTCCTCCTTGTTCGCGGCAAGACACAAGAGCCTATCAAAGAGGTGAAAGCAGGGGATATTGCGGCGGTAGCGAAGATCGCCGAGGTCTTTACGGGGAATACGTTGTCCGACAAGGAGCACCCCATTGTCTTTCCTCCTCTTGAGTATCCTGAGCCGAACTACATGGCAGCTATTCGGCCGGTTGGCAAGGGGGACGAGGAGAAAATTAGTCAGGCTTTGAGTCGTATGCTCGAGGAAGATCCAACGCTTCGGGTGCAGCGAGAACCAGATACTAAAGAGGATATTGTGTATGGGTTTGGAGATATTCACCTTGATGTTCTTGCAGAGAAAATGAAGAGGAAATTCGGAGTGGAAGTTGCCCTTTCAGTGCCTAAGGTGCCCTATAAGGAGACCATTAAAAAAACCGCTCGTGCAGAAGGGAAGTACAAGCGCCAGTCAGGTGGACGGGGTCAATACGGTCATGCATGGCTTGAACTTGAGCCTCTTCCCCGGGGGCAGGGTTTTGAGTTCGTGGATAAAATCGTCGGTGGTGTTATTCCCAAAAACTACATCCCCGCTGTAGAGAAGGGTGTTCAAGAGGCTATGCAGGAAGGAGTTCTTGCGGGGTATCCGGTTGTGGATGTTCGGGTGACGGTATACGATGGATCGTACCATCCGGTGGATTCCTCAGATATGGCCTTTAAAATTGCTGGTTCTATGGCTTTCCGCAAAGGGGCGCTTGAAGCTAATCCTGTACTTCTTGAACCAATTATGAGCGTAGAGGTTGTAGTCCCAGAGGAAAACATGGGAGACGTCATTGGGGACCTGAATGCTCGTCGAGGCAAAATACTTGGCATGGAACCAGAGAACGGGTACCAGAAGATCAAGGCTCTTGTGCCTCTTGCAGAGCTCTTCCGGTATTCTGTCGATCTCCGTTCCATAACCCAGGGACGGGGCTCTTTCACTATGCGATTTTCCCACTATGAGGAAGTCCCTCCACAGATAGCCGAGGGCATCATTGAAAAGGCGCGGAAGGAGAGGGAAGCAGCTTCGTGAGCAGTGGGACCCTTGTGGGCGTTGATGTGGTAGAAATCCCGAGGATTGTTCGGGTTCTCTCTGTCTTTGGCGAGCGATTTCTCGCTCGCCTCTTTTCTGAAGAGGAGCTTGCTTTTTATCGGGGAAAGAGCTTGAGGCGCTGGCATGAGGGAATTGCAGCGCTTTTTGCCAGCAAAGAAGCGGTTAAAAAACTCTTTCTGCAGCAAGGCGTCTTGCTGCACTTTCGGGACATTTCTATCCTCCATACCCCTTCAGGGGAAGCAAAGGTCGTGCTGCAGCGGGGTAACGAGGTCTTTACCAGGATTAGCCTTTCCTTTGCTCATGGCAAGGATGTTGTTGTTGCTGTGGCGGTGGGTGTGCATGCTTGAGCTGACTACTCGGGAGGAAATGCAGAGGGAAGAAAGAGAAGCTTGCGAGCGTTACGGTGTGAGCACGTTGCTCCTTATGGAGAATGCCGGAAGAGGCATTGCTTCTGAAATCCTCTCTGTCCTTCGAAACCAGAGAAACTTGAGAGCTGTCTCCATCGTGTGTGGAACCGGCAATAATGGTGGGGACGGCATGGTGGTTGCTCGACACCTCCTCGTGGAAGGTGTTTCTCCACGGGTATACCTTGTGGGTTCTCCAGAGGTTCTTCGTGGGGATGCTCGATACAACTATGAGGTCCTTATGCGTCTTGGTCTCCCAGTACACGTGGTGGCAGCGCCATCGGACTTTGTTGTGGAACGGGGGACGCTTGTTGTTGATGCACTTTTTGGAACGGGACTCACGCGGGAAATCACGGGGATTCACCGTGAAGTTATTCGAGCGATCAATGCGGCGGAAGATGTTTTCGTTGTGGCTGTGGATGTTCCCTCGGGGGTCGATGCAAGTGACGGACGTATTCTCGGAGAAGCAGTACGTGCGCACCTTACGGTTACTCTTGGGCTTGTGAAACGGGGGCTTGTGCTCTTTCCAGGAAGGGCATATGTGGGGAAGTTGAAGCTCCATCCCATTGGTATTCCGTTGCGAGGTTGTGGAGGAAAACTTGTTTTTGCCTCAGACATTCGTCGTCTTCTACCTCGAAAACCCTGGTTTGCCCACAAAATTTCTTCTGGGGTTGTTGGCATAGTAGCGGGATCTTCAGGAATGCTGGGAGCAGGGATACTTGTAGCTCTTGGGGCTTGCCGAAGTGGTGCTGGAATGGTAGTGTGGCCTCTCCCTCCCGAGTTTTCTGTAGCGGTGAAAGCATGTGTTCCTGAGGTGGTACATATTCCGCTTTCTCTCTCATCTTCTCTGTGGCACTATGATGTGAGAGATTTGGAGAGTATTTTCTCTGGCTTTGAGGCGCGTAAAGTTTCAAGTGTTGTCGTTGGCCCAGGTCTTGGTATGCACGAGGGGATAGAGAGGTTTCTCAAGGAGTTTCTTGCCCTTGCCCCTGTGAAGGGTGTCCTCGATGCCGATGGACTGAACGTTATTGCTCGGGACCGGGAACGGTGGGAAGGGAAACTCGCAGGGTGGGTTGTGACTCCCCACTTTGGGGAGGCGGCCCGTCTGCTTGGGTGGTCTGTTCAAGAGGTTACAGAGCAAAAGGTGCAGGCTGTACAGGAGATCGCTCGGTACTTTGGGTGTGTAGCGGTTCTCAAGGGTCCAGGGACACTCATTGCGAGTCCCCAGGGAGAGATTTTCGTGAACCCCACAGGAAACGAGCTTTTAGCTACTGCGGGAAGCGGTGACGTTCTGGCTGGACTTATAGGGGGATTCCTTGCTCAAGGACTCGATCCTCTAAGTGGCGCTCTTTGCGGGGTATTCCTTCACGGTCTTGTTGCAGACCTCCTGCAAGAGGAGGGAAGGAAATCACTCCTTGCCCACGAGATTGCTGTGTACGTTGATGTGGCGCGAAAGGTGGTAGACGATGGAACATGGAGATTTTCACTGCTGGATGGAAATTTCCCTGGAGAATTTGGCCCATAACGTTGCAGTGCTTAAAGAACTCGCCCGTCCTCATGGAGACATTATGGGGATTGTTAAGGCAAACGTTTATGGACATGGCGTTGGTGTCATTTCCTATCTTGCCTCTTTTGGTCTTCGGAAGTTTGGGGTGGCCTCGCTTGAGGAAGCTCTTGAGCTTCGGAAAGCTTCTGTTCCTGGGGATATCTATATCTTGGGAGGTTTTTTTTCGCACGAGACGGAAACGATTGTGCGGGAAGGTTTTATCCCCGTTGTTTCCTCCCGTGAAGAACTTGAGAGTTTGCGAAAGGAGGGTATAAAGCAGGAGAAACCGGTTCGTTTTCACCTGAAAATCGACACCGGTATGGGGAGGATGGGGTGTCTTCTTCGAGACTTTACTCCTGCCTTCCTTTCAGATCTCTCCGCTCCTCCTCTTGTTCTTGCGGGCGTCATGACACACTTTGCCAGCGCAGAGAGTGACCCTGAGTACACGGAGTGGCAGTTTCGTAAATTCTGTTCTTTTCTCAGACGGTGGAACCTTTTTGGAAGTTCCCTCGAGTACCACTGTACAAACAGCGCCGCGTTTCTCTTTTTCCCCCATATGCGCCTCACCCTGAACCGGATAGGGATTGCCCTTTTTGGGGCGTCACCAAATGGGGATGTTCAAGTCGTGCGCTCTCTGGGACTTCGACCGGTGACAAGTGTTCGGGCCCGGGTAAAACTTGTGAAGACTCTTCCCCCTGGTTTCCGGGTAGGGTATGGTGGGACTTTTACGACTTCTCGGTGGACAAGAATTGCCGTTGTTGCCTTGGGTTATGCTCAGGGTCTTTTTCGTTCCTTTTCCAACAATCTTGAGGTTCTCGTTCGGGGAAAACGGTCCCCCCTTGTTGGCACAATTTCAATGGACCAGGTCATGATCGATGTTTCCCATATTGATGGGGTAGAAGAGGGAGACGTGGTAACCTTTATTGGGAAAGATGGGGAAGAGGAGATACGGGTAGAGGAGCTGGCTCGCCGGGCAGGGACGATTCCTCACGAAATCCTTTGTAGTTTTGGAAAGTTGAAGCATCGTCTTTTGGTGTGAGCTATGGATGAAGTTGCTTTCTGGGAAACGAGAAGTGAGGAAGACACGAAGAAGCGAGGCGAGGACTTTGTTATGAACCTGTGTACAACCCCCTCTCTTGTGCTCCTTGAAGGAGAGTTGGGGGCAGGAAAGACCGTTTTTGTAAAGGGGATGGCGAGAGCCCTTGGAATCAGCGAGGACCAGGTGCGAAGCCCAACTTTCAGTCTTATCCACGAGTATTCAGGAGACCCCTTCCCGCTCTACCACATGGACTTCTATCGTTTGAACGATTGGAGTGAGGTTGTCGACCTTGGTTTTGAAGAGTACCTTGAAAAGGGCGGAATTGTGGCCGTAGAATGGGGTGGGAAGTTCCTTCCTTTCCTCTCCCCGCCGTTTTTTGTGGTTTCCATCGTGGTGACCGGTGAACGAACTCGGAGCATCAGGGTGTCTCTTGCGAGGGATAGGTGTGATTCTCGCCTTTGATACGAGTACTCCTTGGCTTGGTGTTGCGCTTGTTCAAGAGAAGGAAGTGCTCTTCCGCGTTGTAGAGTACACAAGGGCGAGCCACTCGCTGCTTCTTATGCGGTACCTTGAACTTCTCGAGACGCGTTTTTCTCTCCGAAGGTACCTCAAGGCTGTTGTTGTTGGTCTTGGTCCAGGATCGTTCACCGGGGTAAAGGTTGGTGCTATCGTTGCTAAGGGTCTTGCTTATGCCCTCCGGGTACCCCTTGGAGGTTTTTCCACGCTTGAAGTTCTGGCAAGTTCTGCTCGAAGGTCGGATA
>JBDIWL010000111.1:0-5033 GCA_039638315.1 Candidatus Caldatribacterium thermophilum
CCCCGAGGTACTCCTGCAGGGTCCTGCAGAGAGCCCGGAACGATGCCTGGTTGTGGGCAACGTCAAAGACCACAAGGGGGTCCTCCGAGAGGACATCCACCCGTCCCCGGAAGGAGCAAAACGCCAGGGCCTCCTGTATTCGGGGAAGGTCAAAGGAAAGGTCAAAGAGGGAGAAGGCAAAAAGCGCCGTGAGGGCGTTCACCACCTGGTGGTCCCCCAAAAGGGGGAGGACCACTTCCCCCGCCCCCCACCGGGGAATGGAGAAGGAAAAATGGGAGCCCTTTGGGGTTCGCGAAAGTATTTCTGCCCGGGTAAAGTGCGCAACCTCAAAGACCGGGGCACCCTTTTTCCTTGCCTCTTCAAGGATGGTTCTTCGGGCCTCCTCTTCCTGTGGGGCAAGCACAAGGGGCACCGAAGGACGGAGGATTCCTGCCTTCTCCCGGGCAATCGCCTCCAGAGTGTTCCCCAGGACATCCATGTGGTCGAAGCTTATCGGGGTGATAAGGGTCACAGAGGGTTCGCTGACATTGGTGGCATCAAGCCTCCCCCCAAGGCCAACCTCAACCACCGCCACATCGACCTTCTGCCGCAGGAAATACACAAAGGCAAGGCCAACGGAGACCTCAAAGTACGTTGGTTTCCCCCAGGGAGACTCCCAACCCATGCGCTCCACCACAGGACGAATTTCAGAAACAAGCTCAGCAAGCTCTTGCGGCGTGATGTACTGGTCGTTGATGCGGATGCGTTCCCGGAAGGTGAAGAGATGGGGTTTTGAGTAGAGACCACAGCGGAAACGGAACCCCCCAAAGAGGCGATGGAGGATATAGGAGGTGCTGCCCTTTCCCTTCGTTCCAGCGACAAGAACCGTGGGCACGTGACGCTCAGGGTTTCCCAGACGAGCCATGAATTCCCGCATCCGCTCAAGCTTGAGATCTGTGTAGGGGATACCCGTCTTCTCGTAGTTGATGAGCCCAAAAAGGTACTCAAGAGCTTCCCGGTACTCCATGGTCAGTACTCCTCAGGCATCGTCAAGAGCGCTTCGTACGAGAACACCGGCCCATCCTGGCACACATAATACGGACCGATGTTGCACCGCCCGCACTTCCCAAGGCCGCATTTCATCTTCATCTCAAGAGTTGTGATAATATTCTTTGCCACAAAGCCCATTTCCTGGAGCGCTTTGATGGTAAACTTTATCATAATCGGAGGACCGCAGACAATACCCACCCACCGGTCACAGGGAAAGGTGAAAACCTCCCGAAGCACATTGGGCACAAGCCCCACCCGGCCATTCCAGGTAGCGTCGCCCTCGTCAACGGTGAGGCAGAGGGTGAGGTCACTGCGCTCTCCCCAGCGGCTCAGCTCCCAGCGGAAGACCAGGTCCTGGGGGGTTCGGGCCCCATAGAGAATGTACACCTCTCCGAAGGACTCCCGGTGCTCTGGGGAAAGAACATAAGTGATGAGGGAGCGCAAGGGCGCAAGACCAATACCACCCCCCACAAAGAGGAGGTTTTTCCCAAGGAGCGCTTCAAGGGGGAACCCATTGCCGTAAGGTCCTCGAAGACCGACAACGTCTCCGGGATTCAACCGGTGGAGGGCTCTGGTGACTGAACCGAGGCGCTTTATGCTGAACTCAAGGAACGCTGCCTCCGTAGGCGATGAAGTGATGGAAAAGGGAGCTTCCCCTACACCGGGAACGAAAATCTCGGCAAACTGCCCCGGAAGGTACACGAAGTCCTCCGGGCGGGGAAGGCGAAAGGTCTTAATATCGGGAGTTTCCTCGATAATTGCCTCTATGGGGAGGAGACGGGGCGTGTAGATTCCCTCACTGCGCACCGGACACCATCCTCTCTACCGCTTCCTGGATGCTCCAGTTGACTGGGCACACGAGCACACACCGCCCACATCCGACACAGCTGAAACACCCCTTTCGAAGGGGGAAGTAGGAGAACTTGTGGAGGATTCTCTGGCGAACCCGCTGCAGGGGGTGTGGCCTTGGGTTGTGGGAAGAGGCGTGAAGGGTGAACTTTGGGAACTGGCAACTATCCCAGGTCCGAATCATCGCCCCACGGAGCCTTCCCTCAGGAGCCAGGTCAAAGCAAAAGCACGTCGGACAGAGAAAGGTACAGGCCCCGCAGTTCAAGCATCCCCAGGCAACTTCCTCCCAGCTTGCTTCCCCAAAGGCCTGGAAGAGGTACTCAGGAGTCCTTTCGGGAAACGGCGGCGGAGCACTTTGCTTGAGGTGCTCAAGAACCCTCTCAAGCTCTTCCTTTTCAAGGGGTCCAGGAGACCGCCCTTCCGGTCCCTCCCCCTCAAGGTACATCCCAAAAGGAAGGGAGAGCACGAAACCCGAAGCACCCTCAGAGGAAAGGGGGCTTCCACCAACCCTCGTGCAGAAGCAGGTGGCTCCAAAAAAGGTGCACCCCACAACGAAGAGGGTGAGGCCTTTGCGCCGCCTCGCATAAGAAGTGTCCTGGGGTGCGCTCTCAAGAAAGACCGCATCGAGAACCCTGACTACTGCCCTTGCCTCACAGGGAGCGCAGAGAAGGAAAACCGTTTCCTCTGAAGGAAAAGCAGGGGTAATGTTCCACGTTCTCTTCTCCCAGAAGAAGCGGTACAGGACTTCCCTCTGGGGGAGAAGGAGGCTCTTGGGTGTGGGGAGGACAGGAAAGGGGAGACGAAGGCGGCTTGAGACAATTTCCGTCGCAAAGACCCTTTTCCCCTCAAACCACCCAAGGAACGCTTCATACGAGACGATACGACCCTCACTGGATACACGCATCGGGGTCATCCTCCCGATAGGTCACAAAAGGCGCTAAGGCAGCCACATCCATCCCCGCCTCGAAGGCAAAGTGCTCCCGTACCGTTTCTGCAACGGCAAAAAAGAGCGTTGCAATGGGTATCCCCAGAGGGCAGGCACGTTCACAGGCTCCACACGCAACGCATCTTCCGGCAAGGTGCATCGCTCGCCCAAGGTGGAATACAAAAGTGTCCCGAAGCGTTGGGGAGGGGTGGAGGAAGGAAGGCATGTGGCTCTCCGCAAAGCACTCCTTGCAGTAGCACATGGGACAGGCGTTCCGGCAGGCGTAGCAGCGAATGCAGCGGGAAAATTCCCGGGCAAAGAACGCCCACCGTTCCCCTGGGGGAAGGCACCGAAGCTCAGAGAGGACATCCTCTCGAGGGGGAAGGGGCGCCTCCTCCCCAAGGAGCACATCGTACACAAGGGGGCTCCGGTGGCGGCACCTCCTGCAGGAGGGCTCAAGAAAGGAAGAAAGAGGGTACGCAACCCCCCGAACGACGAGGGTCTCCCCCGCAACGCACACCTCCTCTTCCCCAAGACGTTCCCACCTTTCTTCAAGCTTCCTCCGGTCCACCATTCCCGGACAGCGCACTCCAAGGATATAGAGGTCCTCCCGCCGAACCTGGTTCTCCTGCATGAGCACCACAAGGGACCGGCCATCGCATCCCTTGGCGACAACGGCGACTTTTCGGCAATCTCTGGGGAGGTGGAAGAGGTACCTGGCGAGATTCACCGTGCAAAAGGGAGTAAAGATGAGGTCCTCGATATCCTCCGGATTCCGGAAAAGGTAGGGCCGGGTGCGGAAAGGCAGGGACCCCCGCCGGTACCCGAGGATTCCCTGAACAGTCCCTTCCTCAAGGAGTTTCCGGGCAGCGTCACGGAGTTCCATAGGGCTCCTGCTCCTTCACAAGTGGACTTGGACCAAGGTTTTGTACCGCCGCAACGACCGAGGCCACCACCCTGGCGAAACGTTCCCCTTCTGAAGCTGAAACCCAAGAAAAGTGTACCCGCCCCCCAAGACCGAGGAACTCCAGAAGCTCATGGAGCACGAGGAACTTCCGCCGGGCGAAGTAGTTTCCGCTCAGGTAGTGGCAGTCCCCCGGATGGCACCCGGAAACGAGTACTCCATCGGCCCCCTCCCGGAGGGCCTTGAGGATGTAGAGGGGGTCGACACTCCCCGAACAGGGCACCCGAATGACCCGGATATTCGGAGGGTACTGTATCCGGCTCACCCCGGCAAGGTCTGCTCCTGCATAGCTGCACCAGTGGCAGAGAAAGGCCACAATCTTAGGTTCCCAGAGAGGTCTCATAGAGGTACTCCACCTCGGCAAGGATAGCTTCTTTCGTAAAGCCAAGGATCTGCACTGCTCCACTCCGGCACGTGGCGCTGCACAGGCCACATCCCTTGCACAGCGCCCGATTCACCTGGGCCACACCTTTTTCCCGGTTCACCCCGATAGCCCGGTACTGGCACACTCGCTCGCAATCGCCACAGGCGGTACATTTTTTCTCATCCACTGTGGCCACCTGCGCCTCAGAAAGGAGGGTATCCTTGCTCAGAACCGTCATGAGGCGGGCGACTGCAGCCTTTGCCTGGAGGATGCTCTCTTCAGCAAGTTTTGGTCCGTGGGCAAGTCCGCAGACGTAAATACCTTCGGTGGCAAAATCCACCGGACGGAGTTTCACGTGAGCTTCAAGGAAAAACCCATCCTGGGTGAGGGGAACCTTGAGGAGTCTCGAGAGCGCTGGGGCATCCTCGCAAGGCACAATACCGGTACTCAAAACGACGCAATCGGCAGGAAGCACCACCTCTTCCCCAAGGAGCGGGTCAAAAAAGCGCACAAGAAGGCTATCCCCGTCCTTCTCCACCATAGGCATTGCCTCATCCCCAAACCGCACAAAGAGGACACCCTTTTCCCGGGCTTTTTTGTAGTACCGCTCATAGAGCCCATAGGTCCGCATATCCCGGTAGAGCACAAAAACCTCAGTACCCGGGGCAATCTCCTTAAGGCGCAGGGCGTTTTTCACCGCCTGCACGCAGCACACCCGGCTACAGTAAGGATGGGCAGCATCCCGGGAACCCACGCACTGGATCATGACTACCCGCCCTGGGGGCGTCATGTTTCCCCGGTACATCTTTTCCTCCAGTTCCCTCTGGGTGAGCACCCGGGGGTCTTTTCCGTAGAGGAACACCCCCTCCTCAGGAAGGTACGCTTTCCCACCCGTGGCAACG
>JBDIWL010000112.1:0-5024 GCA_039638315.1 Candidatus Caldatribacterium thermophilum
CCATCGTACATCTGTCCACTGATGCTCCGGTCAGTAATGACAACTCGGCGAACCGCTCCACGCTGTACGGCGTCGAGAAACTGGCTGTACGTCAGTACCTGAGGCGGTGCCTCCCTCTGCATGAGAGAGGTTGCCAGGGAAATGATAATGATAAGGAAAAGAAGGTAAAAACCGAGATTCCGATAGAACCTCCCACCAGGAATATTATTCATCCGCACTGACCCTTTCCTTCCCTCTGGACATCACGATAGTACTCTGGCTTCAGGACGAAAATGAAGGGGTAATTCCGGTACCGTTCTGCATAGTCTAAACCATATCCCACAACAAAGCAATTGGGGATTTCAAACCCCAGGTAATCAATGTGCAAATCTTGCACAACTCTCCTTTCGGGTTTACTCAAAAGCGCACATATACGAAGGCTTGCTGGCCCTCTCGTTGAAAGAACCTCTTTAAGGTGTCGCAACGTCAAGCCCGTATCTACAATGTCCTCAACAATGAGAACATGGCGACCAGTGATAGGTTTATCGAGATCTTTGAGAATCCGCACAATGCCACTTGTCTCGCATTCATCCCCATAACTTGATATCGACATAAAATCAACGCTCAAGGGAACACGAATATTCCTGACAAGGTCAGCCATAAAGATAAAGGCACCACGGAGCACTCCAACTACCCGGAGTTCTTTGCCCTCGTAATCCCTGGTTATAGCCATTCCAAGCTCTCGAACCCTTTTTTGAATCTCTTCTTCAGTGATGAGCACTCTCTCAATGAAGTCCTCCACCCTTTCACCCCTTGTGCCGCCGCAGAATCACGTAAAGGATACGCTTGCTATTTTCCTGAACTCGTACCCGTTCGTCAAGGGCCAATCCGGGAATCCAGAGAACCTTCTCCACGTCACAGAGAATGGGGAGTGCTCTCCTCCACTCCCGGGGAATTTCCCATTCCCCAAAGAGTTCTTTAAGTTTTCGAACCTTCCCCTTCCATAGTATCCGATCTCCCTCGCGAAAATTCCGCAGGACAAACGGAGGGACACATTTCTCAAAGTCCAGTGCTTCTTGCCAGTATACACCATGATCAGAAGAACAAGGTTCAAAGAGTGCCTCAAGGGTAAGACCGAGATCGGAGAACACATGTCTTCCGGGAAAATCGAGAGAAAAGCTCCAAGAAGGCATGTCAACAAGGGGTAGCGGAGATGGTGAAGCCCAGAGATACCCCTCACGAACAAAGACCCGGGCCTTTCCCGGGAGCATAACTTCACCTCGTCGCCGCTCTGCAAGGCGCAAAACATCCATTATCTGGTTCCTTGTGACATCCCAGAGCGTTCCCCTCGCTTCCCTAAGGAATTTCCGGACTGCCCAAGGCCGCTTTTCGGGGGAAAGGAGCAGAAGGTCATCGAGGGCAACGCCTGTGATGCCACCCTCCTTCGTGAGCGGAAGCACAACATCTCCTTCTGACTCCAAAAACTCCTGGGCATTGAGAGAAAGTCGAACAAGAGCTTCTGCAACGCGGGGGTTCATGTCCCGAAGAAGCGGAAGAACCCTGTGACGAATTCGATTCCGCAAAAAGGTGGGGTCAAAGTTTGAACTGTCTTCAACAAAGGGAATACCCTCTTCCTTAAGAAACTCCTGAACCTCAAGACGCCAGACTCCAAGGAGTGGTCGAACATAGAGGCCATCTTTAGCTTTCATACCACAAAGGCCAGGAAGACCCGTTCCCCGGATAATGTTCATGAGGACCGTCTCTGCCTGGTCATCCAGAGTGTGCCCTAAAGCCACAGAGGAAGCACCACAACGTGTAGCATACTCCTGGAACAACTGGTACCGCACAGTACGGGCTGCTTCTTCAAGGGAGAGTCCCGAAGATACCTGAAACGAGGCAACATCCCTTCGCTCCACAATAATGGGAAGGTTGTGTTCCTGAGCCCACCGGGTACAGAAAGCTTCGTCTCGATCAGACTCTTCTCCCCGCAGCCCATGATTCAGATGGAACAGAACAAGCTCAATGCCGAGAAAGGACCGAAGACGGTACAGCGTTGCAGCAAGAGCAGTCGAGTCCGGTCCTCCAGAGAAGGCGACAAGAACAGTACTTTGAGGAGCAAAGAGGGAGTGCTCCTTGATGAACCTAAGTACCTTGCGCTCGAACGTATGCACTGCCCAACCCTTCGCAGCTGGTGGCGGTGCAGGGATTCGAACCCCGGCGCTCCGGGTATGAGCCGGATGCTCTGACCAACTGAGCTACACCGCCACCCGTTTATCTATTATACTGAGGACGCACAAAAATACAATAACCCCTGACTGCACACTCGTTGGTGTATACTTAGAAAAAGACTGGAGTGTGACGTCCATGAAGTGCAGTCGATGCGGTAAAGAGGCTCTCGTGAAACTCAGACGCCACAATGCTTCATTCTGTAAAGAGTGCTTTGACATCTTTTTCGAACGGCAAGTAGAGGGTGCTATTCGACGGAAGCGCATGTTCACAAGGGGTGACCATGTTCTCGTTGGCGTCTCGGGAGGAAAAGACAGCATGGCCCTGTGGCACTATCTCCATAAAGCCGGATACAAGGTCACCGGAGTCCATGTATTCCTGGGGATTGGAGAACATTCTGAGCAGTCACGAAATACCGTTGAAACCTTTGCCGATGTGAACAACCTTTCCCTCGAGATTCTCAACGTCGCCGATTTCATAGGCTGCTCTCTTCCTGAAGCTACAAAAAGACTCAAAGAGCGAGCCCCATGCTCCCTATGTGGGAGCATAAAGCGGTACATTCTGAACAGGTTCGCTGCAGAACAGGGCTTCACAGTGTATGCTACAGGGCATAACCTTGACGACGAAGCAGCAACCCTCCTTGGTAACGTGCTCCACTGGCACATTGATTACCTTGCGCATCAGGATCCTCACCTCCCAAGCCCCCATCCGAAAATGACCCGAAAGGTAAAACCCTTTTACACGCTCACGGAAGAGGAGATTCTCCACTACGTTACGCTGCACGACATTCCCTTTGTTTCTGAGCGGTGCCCTCTTTCAAAAAAGGCAAAAAGTCTTGATTACAAAGAGGCTCTAAACCTTCTTGAAGCGAAATCCCCCGGAACAAAACACATGTTCCTTCTGGGATTCCTTGAGAAAGGGAAACAGTACTTCACCAGGGAATACATTCCCCCAGCTCTTCAAGAGTGTGAACGGTGTGGTATGCCTACGACTCAGAGCGTATGCTCTTTTTGTCGAATCCTCGAAAAACTCAAACACCGAGGAGGTAAGGGATCATGCGTATCCTCACAGTAAACAGTGGAGGCTCGTCCATCAAGTATGAGCTCTTTATGGTACACGACGATGTGGTGTCTCTCCTTAAAGGAAACGTGAAACGCCTCTATCGCCAGGACTCTTTCCTCGAGCAGAAGTCGCAACACGGTGTCCTCGAAAAGAACATCCCAAACCTTGACCATGAAAGGGGACTCCATGTTATGCTTGAAGCGCTGACTGAGAGTGGCTACCTTGAAGACCTTTCTGAACTTGACGCCATAGGCATAAAACTCATCAATGGAGGCAAAAAGGTCTGGGAAACGTGCCGTATAGATGATGCCGTCATCGAAGCACTGCAAGACTTTTCCTCAGTTACCCCGGTACATAATCCCCCTGCACTTCTTGCTATTGATATCTTTCGCCGTACCGTCCCTCATATCCCCCTTGTAGGGGTTTTCGAAACGGCATTCCACATGTCCATCCCTCTTGCCCATCGGACGTTTGGCCTTCCCTGGTCGCTGAGCACAAAATATGGCCTCGAAAAGCTCGGTTTTCATGGGAATTCATACCGATATATAGCTGAGCGGTTGCAACATCTTGCTCCTTCCTCTTCAAGAGTCATAGTCTGCCATCTTGGTAGTGGCTGCAGTGTCTGCGCCATAAAGGATGGGAAGTCTTTTGACGTTTCGAGTAGTTTCACTCCCCAGAGTGGTATTATCATGTCTACCCGCCCTGGCGATTTTGACCCTCAGGTGCTCCTCTACCTTCAGGAAAAGGCGGGACTTTCTCCAAGTGAATTGAGCAGCCTCCTGGCCAGAGAGTCGGGACTCTTTGGTATATCTGGGGTCAGCGGAGAGATGTGGGAAATCGAAAAGGCGGCACAAGCGGGGAACGAACGAGCACAGCTGGCCATTGAAGTTTTCGTTTACCAGGTGAAAAAGTACATTGGGGGGTTTGCTGCCCTTATGGGAGGTCTTGAAAGCCTTGTGTTCACTGGAGGCATCGGCGAAAACGATGCGTTCATCAGGGAGAAAATTTGTGATGGATTGCATTTTCTGGGTATTGCCATCGACCCAGAACGCAACAGAGCTACCGTTGGTGGAAAGGAGGGTAAAATCAGCTACGGACCTTGCGAGGTTTGGGTAATCCCAACCTGGGAAGAACTCATGATAGCCAGAGAGGTAGCCAATTTCCTCAAAAGAGAAGGAGGGTCACAAAATGCCCCGGGGAGTTGAATACCACTGCCAAGGATTTAACTGTGCTGAATCGGTTCTCCTTGGGCTCTGTGAGTACCTCAAAGTGGAAAGTCCTCTCATCCCCAGGATTGCTACTGGCTTTGGAGGGGGTATAGGGCATACAGGAAACATCTGTGGAGCCATTACCGGTGCCATTATGGCTTTGGGCATACGCTTTGGGAGAGAGAACCCACAGGATAAAGACACAAGAGACAAGCTGTATCGTCTTACCGCTGCCTTTCTCAGGGATGTTGAAAGGAAGCTTGGACACCTTGACTGCTTCAGTCTCATCGGAGTTCACCTTGATACAGAGGAAGGACTTGAAAGATATCGCAAGGAGAATCTCCGAGAAAGGTGCCGACAGATTGTGGGAATCATCGAGGATATCGCGCAACAGTACCTTGCAGGTGATCACCCCTTGTAATGTGCCTCAAGAAGGCATGGAATGCTTGCATATCGTGCAAAGAGTTCGTCGTAAATCGCTCGCTGGGGAGACGGTTCAAAAACCCGGGTAGTACGGACAATACTCTCTTGAGCTTCTTTGAGAGTCTT
>JBDIWL010000113.1:0-5014 GCA_039638315.1 Candidatus Caldatribacterium thermophilum
CCGTGTACTGCTACTTTGACAACGACTATGCGGGGTTCGCTGTAGAAAATGCCCTGGCACTTGGGAAGTGCCTTGGGCTTTTTATTCCTTGAGGCGAGTCACAATGCTCTCTACTCCTCCCTTGAGGGTGTTCATAACGGTGCAGGCCCGCTCGCCTGCGGTGAGGAGTCGCTCTTTCTCGGCATGGGTAAGGTTCCCGACGAGCTCAACCTCCATGGTGATGCGGGCAATACGGGAGGGTGCAGAAGCCACCTCTCCCTCGAGGGAAATGAGGACTTTTTCCAGGGGGAGGTCTTTTGTTTTGGCGTAAGAGAACACTGTACCTGCAAAGCAACTCCCCAGGGCGGCGAGGATGTACTCGGTGGGCCAGTGACCGACTTCGCTTTCTGCTCCGCTGCTTTTAAAGAGGACAGTATCCCCGCCAATGTGTGCTTCGATTTTTCCTCGCTGGGCAATGAGCGTAACGTGGGCCATTTTTCGTCACCTCGACTTGAGTATTTCTTTACGGTACTGTAACATGGAAGAAAGACCCTTTATTTCCAGGAGGATGGCGATGAGCACAAAGGCACTCTGGAAACTTCTCCTTCTTGTCCTCAGCGTTCTCATCCTTGGAGGCTGTGCTCGGGTAGAGCTGGCAATCCAGGTAGGTCAGGATGCTACTATTCCTCGGGCAAGAATTGCGGTATATGTGAAGGACTACACGGTCTTTGCGCAACTCAAACAGGCAGCTTCTGCAGAGTACGCAAAACTCCCTCCTGAGGAACGGGGATATGTGCTCCTGCAGGCTCGAGATGATGTTTCGCCTTATGTTGTCGCCTGGGAGTGGCGTTTCCCGGACGAAGAAAAAGCCCGGGCGTTTACCGAACAGTTCCTGGGGAAATCCGCTCGGCTCTATAAAGAGCAAGACCTGGTCATTCTCGAAGCCCATCTCAAGGGAGAGGAACTCGAAAATGCTCTCCAATCCCTTGGGGCGGATAAGGTGAAGCCCTTCCTTGGGTCCATTACCCTGACCCTTAAAGCGTACATGCCTGGGGAAATTTTGAGTTACGTCGATGGGTCTCTTGAAAAGAACACCGTGTGGAAACAGGAGTTCAACCTTGGTCAAGTCTACAAAGAGAAGCCCACTATCGATATTGAGGTTGTGGCTCGAGAAGGAGGACCCTCTTCGTGACCCGGAAAGAGCGGGTGCTCCAAGCTCTGTGTTTTCAGGAAACGGACGCTGTGCCGTACCAGGTTGACTTCACCATTCCAGCGCGTGAGAACATGGCCTCATACCTTGGGGATGCCCATTTCGTGGAGAAAATTGGGAATCACCTTGCCTATGTGAAGGCCCTTCCGCCTTCTGGTACGGTAGAGATTGCCCCAGGTTTTGTTCGGGACGAGTGGGGAGTGGTGTGGAATCGCACGGTTGATCCGGACATCGGGAATCCTGTTCCCGTCCTCTCCCGCCCCACGCTCCTGGGGTACCGTTTCCCAGATCCTGCAGATGCTTCCCGATACGAGCACATTCCTGCTTTCGTGAAGGCACACGAGGATCGGTTTACCCTTCTCCGGGAAACCTATACGCTTTTTGAGAGGGCCTGGAGCCTGCGGGGTATGGAAGAGTTCTTAAGCGACATGCTCATGCACGAGAGCTTTGTGAAGGACCTCCTCGATAGTATCACCGCTTTCCATCTTGAGGTCATCGATCGAGCCCTTGACCTTGGCCTTGATGGGGTGCTCTTTGGGGATGATTGGGGATGGCAGGGTGGGCTCATCATGGGGCCTCGACTCTGGCGTAAGTACATAAAACCACGTTTTGCGGAGATGGTTGCTCTTGTGCGGAAAAAGGGCAAGAAGGCCTTTCTCCATTGCTGTGGGAAGGTTCAGGAGATTTTTCCAGACCTTGTGGAAATTGGGCTCCATGTATTCAATCCATTCCAACCCGAGGTTATGGATATTTTTGCGCTGAAACAGGAGTACTACGGGAAGCTCGCCTTTTGGGGTGGTATCAGTATTCAGAAGCTTCTCCCTTTTGGAACACCTGAAGAGGTCCGGGAGGAGACGCGACGCATCCTTCGAGAGCTCGGGTGTGGTGGGGGGTACATTGCCGCACCCTCTCACGCTCTCCCTCGAGATATTCCTCCTTCGAATATTGCTGCACTCCTTGAGGTTCTCACGAATCAGGGAACCTCTGAGCGACTTCCTGAGCGAAATCCCACGGGATGAGGTATGTATCGGTAAAGGAGAGGTTCTCCGCACCGCGGCGGATGATACGAGTTTCCACGGTGAGGAATCCTTCGTTTTCTCCCGAGCGGGAGAGCTTCTTGAGTTTCTGGGTCACCGTTGTGGTGACGCGGTTCTCCTTCTCTCCCCAGATTTCGCAGACAAGAGATGTTCCCTTTGTGTACGCAAGAATCACTACATTCTGTGAGGGGAAACGGAAGCGCAAATCCTTGCTTCCGTAACTTACTGCAGCATCAAGCCCTGGGGGAACGTAGTTTGTCGTGGGTGAGTACCCGGAGTGGGCATGACGCTCAAGGATTTCCGCTTCCGTTCCGAGAAGGGCGTTGTAGAGCGTTGTGGCTACTTGACACACCCCACCCCCATATCCCGGGACGAGACGACCATTGGAGAGAATCTGTGTTTTCCGGTACCCATCCTCTTTCTCTGCTCTTCCAATGACCGAGTTGAACGAGAAGGGAGTTCCTTTGGGAAGGAAGAACCCGGAAAGAGAAAAAGCAGCTTTCTGAATGTTGAAGATAACGTCTTCTTCTCGTCCTTCAAGGGAGGTTGCAAAGGAAGCGAGGAGAAAGGCAATGCCCCGCTCCTTGAGCACCGTTTCGTTACCCCTTTCTGGAGGAACCGGGTCGAAAGTGTCCACGACAAAGGTATCGTTCCATGTACTGAGGGCTTCTTCTAAAGCCTGGAGCATCCGCTCGGTGTTGAGTACCCTTCCTTCTTGCGCCGGAACGAGGCGGTTGCCGTTCCACGAAGCGTCTTGAGGGGGGAGAAAGGTTTTCTCTTTCAGGATGCGCAGAAAGGAAGCGATTTTTTCCGCGTCCCACTCCACGAGAATGGTGACCGGCCCCCCTTTTTGGGCCATGCGCTTCATAGCCTTGATGTTCCAGCGTACTCCAAGCGACTCCTTGGGAACTTCAAGGGCTTCTCCGTCGATGACGATCTTGAGGGGGGTACTCTTCCAGCGTTCCTCAAGGGTTCGAAAAAAGGCGGTGCAATCCCTCTTTGCTACAGTTACTGTGTTCCCATTAAGGTTGAAAGTGATACTCCCTGAAAGGGAAAAAACGTATACCCCGAGGAGTGCAACGAAGGCGCCAATAGCAAGAAAGAGCGCCTTGCTCCTCACTTCGTCTCCCCCTCAGAGCCTGTGTCTGAGGGAGTTGGGGTGGGAAGCTGCAGAGACTCGGAAATGGTAATGGTGCTCTTTTTCCGAAGTTCTGCAAGGAGGTGTTCTGTTCGCACCCTTTTTTGCTCAGCGAGAAGGTACTGACGAATGGTGTCTTTGACTTCTTCAAGAGGCTTGGTTTCCCTGGGTTTCCACTCAAGGACCCGGTACACAGCGTACGTGTTCCCTACCTGAATTGGGGGGGTTACGTTTCTTGGGTCCTCTTTAACCTTCTCGAGAGCCTCGCGGACCTCTTGGGGCAGTGTCGTCTCGGAGACCCAGCCAAGGTCACCGCCTTTTTGGGCTACCTCGTCAAGGGAAACTTCCTGGGCAACTTTCGCAAAGTCCTCTCCAAGATACAGGCGGCGCAGGGCTTTTTCGGCATCCTCCTTGGTGAGAAAGGTCATCCTGAGGAGGTGGTACTGCGCAGGGGTGGTGAAAAGATCCCGGTGCTCCTCGTAGTACTTTGTGACTTCTTCATCGGGAATCGGGAGATCCGCAACGAGACTCTCGGTGAGTTTCTGGATCATGAGTTCCCGGCGGATGGACTCTCGAAGTGCAGAAAGGGTCAATCCCTGGTACTCCAGGTACCGGCGGAATTCGCCCTCTGATGGGAACTGGGCACGGATTTTCCCGAGCTCTGTCTCAACATCCCGTGTGGAGACGTGTACTCTCCGAGCCCGAGCTTCCTGGTAGAGGAGCTCATTGTTGATGAGGTTCTCAAGGACCAGGCGGCGAACGAGGTCAAAAGTTTTCTCGTCCCAGGAACTGAGGGTTTTCGAGTCGTACTGACTGAGGAAGTTTCGAAAAGCTTGGTCAAGGGCGTAGAAGCTGATGGCGGTATTGTTGACGGTTGCTGCTATAGCCTGCCCTGTGCGACCGGAACGCCGATACGAGCCGTACCCATAGTAGATGGTGACAGCAAAAGCAACCACAACAATGATGAGAATGATGTCGAGGTTTTTGCGCAATGTCCTCATCATATTGTATCCACCTCGTGAGCCCATTTTCCGGGAAATTTCTTGCTACAATACTACCCGAGCAGTCTTACCTTGTCAATTTCAGAGAGTTTCGATAGAGTATTAGAAACGTTACGCGTCAGTGGAGGTTCGGGAATGGAGATGGACATCCGGAAAATCCAAGAGATTCTCCCTCATCGTTTTCCGTTCCTCCTTGTGGACCGGATTGTTGCCCTTGAGGAAGGAAGAGTTGTGGGGGTGAAGAATGTTACGGCAAACGAGTGGTTCTTCCAGGGACATTTCCCTGGAAGGCCTATTATGCCTGGAGTGCTTATCCTTGAGAGTATGGCTCAAGTTGGAGCAACCATGATGATGTACATGGAGGAGTTCCGAGGATGCATTCCGTACTTCGCCTCTCTTGATAACGTTCGTTTCCGTCGCCCTGTGGTTCCAGGAGATCAACTCGTCATGGAGGTTACGCTCCTCAAAATGAAAGGACGCGTGGGAAAGCTCAAGGGCATAGCAAAGGTTGGAGAGCATGTGGTTGCTGAGGCTGAACTTGGGTTTTCTCTTGTGCGGGAGGACAAGGGGGAAGTGTCTTGAAGACACAGTGGGTTCGTATTCTCGGGACGGGTTCAAGCGTTCCAGAGAAGGTGGTCACCAATTTTGA
>JBDIWL010000114.1:0-5001 GCA_039638315.1 Candidatus Caldatribacterium thermophilum
GCGTCTCCCGTCCCAAGGGGTTCCTTCTGGGGTACAATGGTCACATCTTCCCCAAAGAGCTCCCTCGCCCTGTCAACACAGGGGGGAGCCACCACAAGGAAGACTCTCCCAAAGCCAAGAGAACCCCCTGTGGCAATAAGGTACCCAACAAGGGGCTTACCTAAGGCGGGAAAGAAAATCTTTGGAACGGGGGAACGCATGCGCTTCCCCATCCCTGCCGCAAGGACCACCAGAGCCCACGTGTGCACCGAACCCCACCCGAAAAAGGACAATGGCTGGGGTGGGAGGATTCGAACCTCCGAATGAGGGATCCAAAGTCCCTTGCCTTACCGCTTGGCCACACCCCAGCAAGCAATTTTCATTATATCGAACTTTTGAAGAACGTGTCAACGTGACAACCTATTGCCCCAAATCCCTTTTGACCTGTTCAAGAAGCGCCTTGATTCCCTCGAAAGGATACACTTCATTATGCTCTGCCACGAGTTCCCCCGTTTCCCGGGAAAAGGTCCGATAATGGATGCGGAACATCCCTGGAGAAACCTCCCGGGCATTTTCGAGGACCTCTCCCCGATAGTAATCTTCCCCAAAATGCCGATCGTCAATGGTATCCACCCAGTGAGGGAAGAGTTTCCGAAATTCCCGAATGACAGGGTTTGAGGTATCTTCCCCGGTACCTGCAGCAAGCCTTCGAGCTTCCTCTTCCAGCCGCCGCAGATCTCTATCGGCATTCTGCCAGAGTTCCTCGACAATGGCCCCTTCGTTTTCCCGGAGTAACTCCTGCTGGAGGCGTAATTCCAGGTAATCCATCCAGAAGGTATCAATCTGCGCACGGAGGTGTTTCTCCAGCTTCCTCTCCACGAGATCGGGGTTATACCCCTTTTTCTTGAGGAGTTCCCGGTACATCCTATCCCGTACAACGTAGTAGCCACTCCCCGGGGCAGTGGTAGCCACCTCAAAGGCGGTAGTTTTGGATTCTTCGCTCGTATCACCATACTTCAAGTCTCCAAGGCGCATAGCCCGATAGCGCTGGTATATGGTCTCATCGAACTTAGGGATGAACACGTAATCCCGGATAGCCTCTAAGCTCTTCGTGTAGACCTGAAAAGCGGTGAGGAAGAGGTTGAGGTTCCGGGGCAGGACAAAGTATCGCAGGGTATCCAGGGATTCCTCAACAAGGTCCTCAAGTACCCTTCGGTCCTGAGCGCGAGCAATCCCCTGCACCATTTTAGTGGCCAGGGTCAGGCGTTCCAGGTTCACAAAGAGTTTGGGGGCTTCCTGGTAGAGGAGCTCAAGAGTCTGACGGGAGAGCTTCGAGAAGCGGGCCGTTTCCTCGATGACCTCATCAGGAGAAACCTGCAAAGCCCATGCGAAACATCCCCAAAAAACAAAAAAGGCCACAAACGCCATTCCTATCCGTGCTCTCACCTGGTATCATCCTTTCTCTCTTGATGCGAGCATTGTCACACAAATGCAAGGGAGAGGTCAAGGTCCACCATTCGGAACACCCCGAAGTATTCCTGCGCCCCCAGAATGACAAAAGGAGAGGAAAGGAGTCTCCCAAGACCCCTTAGGGTGATTCTTCACTGTCACCGCGAGGGTCACTTTTCTCGCCTTTTGGAGCAGGTTCTCATGTCCTGGTGGTGGACATAGGAGCTTGCCACGGTTTGCCAGATGAGGCCATAGAATAAGAGGGGTTCAAAAAAACAACTGGAGCGGGAAACGGGACTCGAACCCGCGGCACCCAGCTTGGAAGGCTGGCGCTCTACCACCTGAGCTATTCCCGCTCGCACAAGTGATTATAGCACAGTCTCCTGCAGGGTCAAGAACCCCCGGGTTCTGACTCTCCAAGGACGTACAGGAAGAGGCGGAGTTCCCGGTCAACCTCTTTTGGTGTCCAGCCCTGGAATGTCCACACGTACGAGACGATTCGGGTGCCCTTTCTGAGTTCCCGAAGGAGTTTCTCCTTTAAGGCCTCGTTGACGTGTTCAAAGAGAAAGAGCGTGACCACATCGGCCTGGGAAAGGTTCACCTTGAAAATGTTGCCGAAAATGACCCGCACCTTCGGCCGAAGGCCAAGAAAGAGCACTCGGAGCCAGGCAATCGCAAAGAGCCAGGGATTGAGTTCTATACCCACCGCCTTTGCCCCGAATTCCCGGGCAGCGCAGATGAGGATACGTCCATCCCCGCACCCCAGGTCGTACACCGTCTCCCCAGGGCGAAGACCGCTCATGACGAGCATCTTCCTCACCCTTCGCATATCCGTCGGCTGCCAGGGAATCCCCCGGAAGAAGAGCGGAAAGAGCCAGAAAAAGAAAAGGGCGAGGAAGACGGCAAGAACAATGAGTGCCAGGGTCATGACGCCACGAACTCCTCAGCCCGGTACGAGCTCCGCACAAAGGGCCCACTGGCTACACCGAGAAATCCAAGGCGCAGCGCATACTCCCGGTAGTACGCAAACTCCTCAGGGGGAATATACGCAGCAACGGGGAGATGGTGCACCGAAGGTCTCAGGTACTGCCCTATGGTGACGATATCGCACTGGACACCCCGTAAATCCCTGAGGACACCCTCGACTTCTTCCCTCGTTTCCCCAAGACCCACCATGAGGCCCGATTTCGTGAGGATACCCGGAGCCTTCTCCTTTGCTCTTTTCAGGAGCCACAGGGACCTCTCGTAATGCGCCTGGGGACGTACAGAGGGGTAAAGTCGTGGAACAGTCTCCACGTTGTGGTTGAGCACATCAGGACGCGCTGCAAGAACCGTGTCCAGAGCTTCTTCCTTCCCCTGGAAGTCTGGAACGAGTACCTCGACAGTCGCCTGGGGAAGTACCCGGCGGATGGCCCCGATGGTCGCCGCAAAGTGTCCTGCCCCTCCATCGGGGAGGTCATCGCGGGTGACCGAGGTAACCACAACATGCTTTAAGTTCAGCCTCTGTGCTGCCTCAGCAACTCGCTCCGGTTCTTCTGGGTCAAGAGGACCGGGGGTACCTTTGGCAACGGCACAGAAGCGGCAACTCCGGGTGCATACGTTCCCAAGGATGAGAAACGTTGCCGTTCCCCGGCGGAAACACTCGCCAATATTCGGGCACCGGGCACTCTCGCACACGGTATGGAGCGCAAGGGTCCGCAAAAGCCTCTGTACGCTTTCCCACTCTTCCTGTGGGGGGAAACGGCGCTTAATCCAGGAAGGCAGAGCACACATCTTTTCTCTCCTCCATAGAGAACCCAAAGACCTCTCCAAAATTCCGGGCAAGGAGATGCGGCATCGCCATGCGCTCTTCCTCTGAGACGTCCCGTCCAAGGACCGCGGCAAGGCTTGTTACGCCAAATCCCTGAATGCCACAGGGAATGATGTACCGGAAGGGGGTAAGGTCAGGAGCAACGTTGAGGGCAAATCCGTGGTACGTCACCCACCGCCTCACAGCAACACCAATGGCGGCAATTTTCTGAGGCCCGTTTTTCTCCACCCAGACCCCTGTATAGGGGGGGAAACGGAAGGCACGCACTCCAAAGACCTCAAGGAACTGCATGAGTACCTCCTCAAGGGCCCGCAAAAACGCATGGACATCCCTTTTCCAGAACCGGAGGTTCACAAGAGGGTACCCCACAATCTGCCCTGGACCGTGATAGGTAACATCTCCTCCCCGCTCCACTTCGTATACCGCAATACCACGCTTCTTGAGCTCTTCTTCAGGCACAAGGAGGTGCTCCCTTTTTGCGCCCCGTCCCAGCGTGACCACCGGGGGATGCTCAAGAAGGAGCAGAACTCCTGGAACTCCCCTCTGGAAAATTGCTTCTACAAGCTGTCGCTGGAGCTTGAGAGCCTCTCCGTAGGGAATTGCACCAAGGACACCGTAAGGGAAATTCATAGCTTTTGGGAATATCCGAAAAGGTGCAGGGTTGTACAGGGTAGAAAGGAGGGAAAGGTATGCGGACAAAAGAGGAAATTGCCCGTGCCCTGCAGAATTTTTCCTATCTCAAAGAGCCTATAATGACGTTTTTCGTCACCTGTGACCTGTGCGGCCGGGACGCCGACTGGCACATATCCCTGGGGCTTGACCACGAGTTCAACCTCTGCTACCTCTGCATGCGTGCTATTGAAGAGCACATCCAGTCCCTCACCCAGTACCAGCGTGTGTAGTTACGCCCCTTTAAGCACCCGCTGACGGTATCGTTCCGCCTCAAGGGCAAGAAGCGCTTCCTGCTCTTTCGCCGAAAGGATTCGAGGATTCCCAAAGAGCCGGGCAATGGTCAGGACTTTTGCGCCCTCTTCAAGAATCTGTGCCCGGTAGAAAGCCTCTTTGAGCGTTGCTCCCACAGTGATTGCCCCATGGTTCACAAGGACTATGGCCTCAGCATTTCGCACCGCCTCCCCCACCGCCTGGGCAAGCTCCTCAGTACAGGGGAGGATATAGGGGAGCGTCACCACCCGGTGCAGAAGAGCAACGAAATCCGGAAACATCGGTTGAATTTCCCCTCCACCGCTTGCCACCCCGATGACGAAAGGGGGATGCACATGGATGACAGCCTGGACATCACTGCGGGCATTGTAAATCGCCCGATGCATAGCCACTTCTGAAGAAGGTCGCCCCGTTCCTTCCACCTTCCCTGTGGCAAGGTCTACAGCAACGTACCCTTCTGGGGAAACCTCGTCGAAGGCAAGACCACTTGGAGAAATGAGCATCTTTTCCCCGCACCGGGCACTGATGTTTCCTCCCGGGCCAACGGCAAGACCAACCTCAAGGATACGGCGACCGAAGAAAGCCAGATCTTCTCGGAGTTTTCGCTCGTCCATAGCTACCCCTTCTTCCTCGTGTTCTTCTTATTATATCAGAGTTTCTGCGCTCCGTTTTCGGCAAAGCTTCCACGCACAAAGCGGAGGAACTCCTGGGCGAGGAAGGGGTCAAAGATTCGGCCCCTTTCCCTCTCAATGTACTCAAAAGCCTCACGATACGGTCGCTCGAGAAAGGCTACACAGAGGGCAATGATGCGGGAAAGGAGG
>JBDIWL010000115.1:0-4970 GCA_039638315.1 Candidatus Caldatribacterium thermophilum
TCCTCCCAGGGTAGAAGTAACCAGGGCTATGGCAACATAGCCTGCTGTCAGTATGCCGGTATTCAAATACCACCTCCCATAAGGAAGAGAGGAAAAGAGGGTAGAAAAGCTCTTCAGGGTGAGCACACGAGGGAAAATCTCGACTCTCGAGAAAATGAGCTCCGAGGGCTTCAAAGAACTCATAACCATCCAGTAAATAGGAATGAAGTACCCTGTAGCGACAACCGCCAGAACACAGACAAGTAGTACCGTTTTCGCTTTTTTCTCTGCCATGAGTACCCCTTACCTCCTGAAAAAGCCCGAAACCTGGAATTGCACCAAAGACACGACGAAAATAATGCCAGCAAGAACTACCCCGATAGCTGCAGCGTACCCCATGTTAAAGTTCCGGAAAGCAGTGCGGTAGAGATACACTGCCACCGTAAGGCCCGCTTCGCCCGGCGTCCTTCCCCCCGGATAGAGGATATAGGGTTCCACGAACACCTGGTAACCCCCGATAATGGATATCGTGATAACAAATACGATAATGGGCTTAATCATTGGCACCGTGATGTACCTGAACAACGAAAAACCTTCAGCCCCATCAAGCCGAGCGGCTTCATACACCTCTGACGGAATCGTGGTAAGGCCTGAAGAAAAGTACACAATGTTCATCCCGGTCCATCGCCAGAGGGCGAGCATGGTCAGGGAAGGAACCGCTAAACTCGGTACCAGCAACCAGCGCAGAGGGGAAACACCAAAAAGACCAAGGATCGTATTCACCAAACCACCCGTGTCTGCCAGGATGAGCCGAAACACCGTTCCCACCACAACAAGCGAGGTCAAAGAGGGGAGGAAAATGAGCGTACGAAAGAGGTTTCTTCCGGGAAGATGCCTCTGGAAGAGGAGAACAGATAGGACAAGTGGTATAGGAATCAGAGTGAGAAGGGTAGCAGCTGTATAGTACGAAGTGGTAAGAAAAGAAGAAACGAAACGCCTATCAGACAAAAGGGTGGTATAGTTGCTTATCCCCACAAACCTTGAGGTCCCTATTCCCTTGAGTTCCTGAAAACTCAAGTGGAAAGCCGAGACAATGGGCCACACGCGGAAAAGTACAAACATGATGAGAAAGGGGCTCAGGAAGACAAAGGGTACAATTTTCCGCGCAAAACGGCGACTCTTCGCCACAGCAATTCCCTCCTTGGGAAACCGGGGGACTTCCGTCCCCCGGCTGCCCTCACTACTCCTTCTCCAGCGCCCGTATTTCCTCGGCTGCTTCCTTCAAGACTGTTGCTGGATCTGCTTTTTCCTCTATGACCCGGTAGCAAACGGTCTCGCGGAGTATCTCTCTGATTTCGGGATAATGAGGCCCAAGGTACTCCGGCTTAATATCTCCATGTTCAAAGAGATCCTTGATGACGGCAAGCACCGGCTCATTGTTAAAGTACGGCAGGGGCTTCATGAGTTCGGGATCGTCATAGACGTCTTTCCTGATGGGGTCAAAGCCAAGGTCTGTCCAGATGCGCTTATTCGCTTCATAGGTGAGCTTGGCAAGCCCGAGGAAGCGCTTCGCCACATCGAGCTTCCCTGGGTCAATTTGCTTCGTAATAGCCGTTCCCGTACCGCCACCCATGCCCGATCTCCGTCCCTCTGGTGTCACACGAGGCATTGGCCGAATGGCAACCTTACCAAAGAGATCCGGCATAAACTCCGTGAAGCGAATCATGTACCACTGAGGCATCCAGAGGCTTGCAACACGGCCTTCATTGGCAAAGGCGTAAAAGCTCGGGTCGTGAACATAGCTTCCTGGGGCCACCCGTGCAATACCATACTTGTGGACCAAATCCTGCATAAACTGTAACGCCTCGATATTCTCTTGGCAGTCTAAAATCATTTCCCCTTTGGCGTTATAGGCACCGCCGCCTCTTTGCTCCATAAGAGGATGAATCGTCCAGAGGTCACTCGTTTCAACCACGGTCATCCAGATATCCTTGTCGGGCTGGGTAATCTTTTTCCCCGCCTCAACATAGGCATCCCAGGTGGTGATATCATCGACGTTAATCCCAGCGTTCTGGAACAGTTCGAGATTGTAGTACATCACGAGAGCACCCAAGTGGTAATCAATACCGTACTGCCTGCCCTGGTAGTTATAAGGACTGAGGCGTTCCTGAACGAGCTTGTCCCTGTACTCGTCAACCATATCGGTAAGGTCGTGGAGCTGGATATCACCGCGCAAGAAGAGACCAAACTTTGAAATTTCAATATCTGCCAGGTCCGGAGCCCCCACACCCGAGGCAAGAGCCATGAGGAGCTTGTCGTGCATCTCTTCATAGGGATACGTTGAGGCCTCAAGAACCAGTTTAATGTCTGGATTTGCCTTGTTGAATTCCTCAACAGCAAGCTGCATGTAGTCAGCATGCTTCTCCACAAAGGTCCAGAAGGTTAACTTCACCTCTTGTTGAGCCCACACGCTGCTAATAGCGAAAACCAACAAACCAACAAAAACGACACCTGCAATTTTCCATCGCTCCATACGCATCCTCCCTCTCAGAGTTCAGTAAAACCAGAACACACTGCTGTTTAGAGCGCTACAGGTAAAATCACCCCCCTCAAAAGCAGAGTCTCAGCACAATATCCTGGTCGTAGTTGCCAAAACCTCGACCAAAGATATTGATGCCACCAACATTTTTGGCGTCCTCTTTGATACCAATCCGGACTTTAATCGATGAGTGCCTGTAAATATCAAGGTCTTTCAGGGTCACACTGGAAACCCGCTCCCCGTCGACAAAGGACCCCTCTTCAGTCACAATCCACGTTTTCAAGAGCCCGTACTGGGACCCCTCGAGCTTCCACCAGAGGGGGGTGAAGCGGCCTCGCCGATCTCCAAAGTCTCCCGGGGACGTCCAGGTACCGACCTCTACTTCGTTAATCCAGAGGGTGATATCGGAGGGCCAGTTCTCGTTTGTTCCCGGGACTTCGGAAGAGAGCTCCATTTGAACCTCAATGCGCTTCAGGGGCTTCCTCTTGTACAGGGCGTTATTGGGGAACTTGTACTCCACAAACCCCCTCTCGAACCAGAGGAGCCCTGCCTTCACCCGCTCTGGACTCCAGAAAGAATCGGGGGCATCGAGAAAACCGATGATTTTCTCCCTCGAGCAGAGGCCGCAGGGAGGGCTCACGTCGAACTTCGTGTAAAGGCCTATTGGCATCTCGACTTCGATGACGTCCTCCTCGCTCTCTTTACCCTTAGAGGAAAAAGCAATGACAATTTCACTGTACTGGGCGCTGCAGAGTTTTTGCGAGCCCTTTTTGCCCTTGGTGTTTTCCACCTTCACGAGACCTGCCTTCTCCAAGGCCTTGATGTTCACTGCCGCAGTAGACTGGGGGATTCCAAGGGCCTGGGCGATTTCGTTCACGTTGAGTTTTTTACCGTTGAGGAGCTCAAGAATGCGGATACGGAGTTCAGAGCTCAGGGCTTTAAGGACTTCAAGATCTTTGTCGGTGTTGAGGACCAGGATACTGCCACTCTTCCGTAACATGCAAATGACCACCTTTTTATATCAAAAAGATTGATATAAAACAGTTGCCATAAGCACTCTCTGAACTTCTGAGAAAAGGATAACTTTTTTCCCATTTCCCTGTCAAGAGAATATCTTTGCCCTAAAGGGTGAAAGGCGTAAATTTTTTCATTTATATCAAAAAGGTTGATGCTAATGGTGTCAGGGAACCCTCTGCAGGGAGACGAAGTGGCCCTTTTCGTGAGAAAAGCTGGGGTACACAGGCAGCAAAAACCCCTCCCAGGACAACCCTTTGGGCAATCGCCCTGAGAGGGGGCTCTTTCAAACCCTCTGGCAGAAAAAGAGGGGCGCTATTCGAATCACTTGGCTTTGCCTCTCAAAACCGCAAGAATTTCCTCGATATCTGGCCGTTCCTTCAGGGGATATTCCTTCTTCCAGACAACCGTGCCGTCCTCACCAACAATGAAAACAGCACGCTTTGCAAAGCCCTCTTCCGCATCGAAAACGCCGTACTTTTGCGCCACCTCCCCATGGGGCCAGAAGTCGGAGAGCAAAAGCGTCTCCCGTACTCCAATCTCCTTCGCCCAGGCATGCTTGGCAGGTACCGGGTCGACGCTGAGACCCAGGGCGACAGTATTGAGCGCATCGAACTCCGCCTTTTTCGCCTCAAGGTCCTGCATCTGGTAGGTACATACTCTGGTGAAGGCTAAGGGATGGAAAGAAAGGACAACCCTCTTCCCACGAAAGCTGCTCAGTTTCTGCTCCTTTCCGTGCTGGTCCTTCAGAGTGAAATCCGGAGCAAGAGTTCCAACCTCAAGCATGGAACTACCCCCTTTCAGGTACTTTTGTATACAACCCGAAACCTGAGAGGGTATTCCTATCTCCCCTGGACTGCCCGCCTGAGCCTTGGGAGAACCTGGCGGGCAAGGAGGTACGCAAAAAAGGCCTTCACAAAATCTGGCCCGATGAAAGGCAAAAGGGCAATCCTTACGGTATCGGAGAAACCCACTGGTTTCCCAAGGAGCACATTCATGGCGAAGAAAAAGTAAAGGATTCCAGGGAGGTAAATGAGCACCATCCCGACACATATGGCCTGGATAATCCGCCATGGAGTCTTTTCCCCAGAAAGAAGCGCTACACCTGGAGCAGCACAAACAAAGCCTAAAAGAAAACCAAAGGTGGGCCGGAGGACGTAAAGGGGTCCTCCAAAGGGTGGGGTGGCGAAAACTGGAAGCCCAGAGAGGCCAAGGAGGAGGTAGAGAAGCATACTCAAGAAAGCCTCAAGGGGTGGCAGAAGGAATCCGGCAAGGAACACAACAAAAGGAACAAGGCTAAAAGGGACAATACTTGAGCCAAACCTGAATAGCGCTGCGGCAACCACACAGAGGGCAGCAAAGAGAGCCACCCTGGTCAAGGTGGAAGGGGCAAGATGCATACAGGTCACTCCTTTCCCTTTTGTTAACTTAAATTATA
>JBDIWL010000116.1:0-4950 GCA_039638315.1 Candidatus Caldatribacterium thermophilum
CTTGTTCCAATACCGCCACCTGTTCGGGAGAGTTCTATTCCCTTACCCGTAAGGCGACTCAGTTCGTAGCGAAGACGAGCAAGTTCGACCTTAATTTTCCCTTGAGCTGTTCTTGCCCGCTGCGCAAAAATCTCATGAATAATTGCGTACTTTGTATAGACTGGAACGCTCCAAGCCTTTTCAAGGTTTCGCTGCTGTGAAGGAGTAATCTCCACGTTTGTAAGAACGAAACTCAGAGAGCGTTCCGAAATTAAGGTGCCAACCTCGGCGACCCTTCCCTTACCGAAATAGTACCGGGGAAAGGGATGTCGAACCTTGCAAGACATAACATGGGCAATTGAACGACCCGCACTTCGTGCGATTTCCAACATCTCACGAAGGAGAATTTCCTGGGGTCCTGAGGCAGAAGGCTGCTCAACGAAAAGAAGAAGTCCACCGTTCATCGCCCGTTCCCATCAACCCTCCGGCACATGTTCTTAAAAATCTCCCAGTACATCTTTACCCTCTCTCGGAAACCTCGCACAAGACCAAGTTTCTCTTCCTTCATCACGTGCGTGAGTCCCGGAAGTTTCACAAGTTTTACCCGAACCCCATTCCTCCGCACATACCGATTAATGGCCACTTCAACCCCGTAACGGGCAACTTCCATATCAGGAATGTTTTGAAGAATATCCGTGCGAATCGCTCGTTGCCCAGAAAGAAAAGGGGCAATCTTCTGAGCAAGATCCGTAGCCAACCTCCCTTCCTCGAATACGCCAATGGCGACATCCGCTTCTCCTGAGAGGACCGGTGCCACCAGAGCCTCGATGTGCTTTTCATTAAGACCAATGAGATCGGCATCAAGGAGGAGAACAACATCGCTTCGAATATACTCAAGACCCTTATAGAGGGCTCCACCCTTCCCAATATTATGTAAAAGTTCGACAACCTCTGCTCCCTTGCTCTTTGCAATCTCCACAGTCCGGTCTGTTGAACCATCACTGACCACGACAATTTGGTCTATAACGGGACTCTTCCGAAGAACATCAAGAATCGGCCCAATGGTTTTCTCCTCGTTGTACGCAGCAATAATCGCTGTTGTTTTCCTCTCCCCCATCGCTTACCCTGCAAGCTCCTTTCGAATTCTTTCCAGAAACTCGCACACTTCAGTCCTTCGTACCTCAATACGCTCGTTGCTCCTGCGAAGCTTCACTTCCACCATACCACTGCGCTCGACTTTCTCTCCCACAATGATATGTATTGGGAAACCAATAAGATCTGCTTCACTGAACTTGTACCCGGCACTCTCCTCCCGATCGTCAAGAACAACCTCAAGGCCGGCTTGAGAAAGTTCCTCGTATATGCTCCATGCTTCCTCGCGATGCTTTTCCTTCTTCACGTTGACCGGTATCACCACAATCTCGTACGGTGCAAGAGAAAGAGGCCAACAAATGCCCCTTTCATCGTGGTTTGCCTCAATTGCTGCCGCCATCGTACGTCCAATGCCTATTCCATAACAACCCATGACCAGGGGCTTTTCTTTCCCATCCCGGTCAACAAAGTACGCCTTCATGGGTTCACTGTATTTTGTTCCAAGCTGGAAAATATGACCAACCTCAATACCCCGCTTCTCCTCTACTGGACCCCCACACTGAGGACAGCGTACTCCCTCAACTGTTGTTGCGTTCCCGCACTGAGAACACACAAAAACCCGTTCTTCTCCCGACTCAGCAATAATAAGGAACTCATGCGAAACATCTCCCCCGATAATGCCACTCTCTGCAGGAACCGCAATGTACCTAAGACCACAACGCTCGAAAACCCGGCAATATGCTTCATACATTTTCTGATAGCTCACCCGAAGGCCATCCACATCTCGATCAAAACTATACAGGTCCTTCATGAGGAACTCTCTTGCCCGCATAATACCAAAGCGGGGCCGAATTTCATCACGAAATTTCGTCTGTATCTGGTACAGGAGAAGTGGAAGTTGCCGGTATGAGCGAATCTCACGCCGGGCGAGATCGGTAATAACCTCTTCATGGGTGGGACCAAGGCAGAAATCCCGTCCCCTTCGATCCTGAAAACGAACAAGCTCAGGACCGTACAGGTCCCAGCGTCCTGTTTCCTTCCAGAGTTCCGCAGGCTGCATAGCGGGCATAAGAATTTCCTGGCCTCCCGCCCGATTCATCTCTTCCCGAACAATACGGATGATCTTTTCGAGGGTCCGCCACCCCAGGGGGAGAAACGTGTACACCCCTGCAGAGAGCTGGCGAATAAACCCAGCTCGTAACA
Organism: Candidatus Caldatribacterium thermophilum; assembly: GCA_039638315.1. Classification (GTDB taxonomy): domain Bacteria; phylum Atribacterota; class Atribacteria; order Atribacterales; family Caldatribacteriaceae; genus Caldatribacterium; species Caldatribacterium thermophilum. The sequence continues at coordinate 2,275 of JBDIWL010000116.1, forward strand.
TGAAACGATGGCTGACAATCTCTGCCTCCTGAGGATCTTCCTTTAGCGTTGGCGCAAAAAGAAGCGACATCCTCATGCAGTGCTCTCCTCTCCTTTCCTACAGGCTTCCTGGACTAAAGAAACAAGCTTTTCTATACCCTCTTCCTGTGAAAGAGTAGCAACGATTTCACCATGGGCAAAAAGCACTGCTTTCCCCCCTGCACTCAGCGCAAGACCAAAATCGGCTTCCCTTGCTTCCCCAGGACCATTGACCTCGCAACCCATTATGGCAACCTTAAGTTCCAAAGCTCCCTTAAGGGATGCAGTAGCCTTTCGGAACTCTCGAACAAATGATACCACATCCCCCCGTGCGCGGGCACAGGTGGGGCACGAAACGACTCGTATGCCTCGAGACCGTACCCCTAAGGCTCTAAGGATTTCCCACCCGACCTCAACCTCAAGAACAGGGCTTTTTGAGGTGAGAGATACACGAAGTGTATCTCCAATGCCCTCTGCAAGGAGAATCCCTAAAGCCACTGAAGATTTCACAATGCCCTCTATGCCGCTTCCAGCTTCCGTCAACCCAATATGTAATGGGTAAGGGAAATGCTCGCTAAGCTTTCGGTAAACCGCTACAGTTTCCCTAACATCCGAGGATTTAGCAGAGAGGATAAGGTGCTTCATTCCCTTCCTCTCAGCGAGATTCACGTACTCAGCAATACTCTCAAAAAGAGCCTCGCTTTTTTCCTTCTCCCGAAGCGCAGGAGGAAGAGACCCCACATTGGCACCGATGCGCAGAACGACCCCCCGATCTCGAGCAACCTCGATAAGGGATTCGAGCATACGACGGTTAGGAAACGTCCCAGGGTTCACCCGTACTGCATCCACTCCTGCTTCAATAGCTTGAAAAGCAAGCTGCGCTCTAAAGTGGATGTCAGCAACAAGGGGAAAGCCGTGTTTCCTTTTACGAATCTCTCGAAGGCCCGTAATACCCTCTTCATCGAAAACAGCAATCCGGAAGATCTCACAACCCCTGGAGAAAGCCCCGTCGATCTCTTCAAGGCAAGCCTTCCAGTCTCCCGGATGCCTCCTCCCCATTGCCTCGACCCAGATGGGATGCTCCCCACCAACTATGAGTGACCCAAGAGGAACTTCCTGAGTCTTACGCCGCATCATCTCCCCATCACAATCCGTAACACATCCTGGTAAGTGACGAAAACCGAGAGAAGGAAAATAAAAATAATCCCTATGAGGTAAATTATTCCCTTCTTCTCTTCTTCGAGAGCCCGCCCTCGGATCCGCTCATACAGAAAGAGCAAGAGGTGTCCCCCATCGAGAACAGGAATAGGAAAAAGGTTGAAAAGAGCAAGGAAGACACTGATAACCGCTGCAAAAGCAAGGAGATTCAGGAATCCAAAAGCTGCCGCTTGTCCAGCCATCTGGGCAATTCCCAAGGGCCCGGTGACTTCAAGAGGAATCTTCCCGGAAAGCGCGTAAAGTACACCGAGAAAACTGAGGATAAACCACTCAACCACCGTGGCTCCGCTTTTCGCCAGAGTTACGAAAGGGTTGTACTTTTTACTCTCTCCTCCGAAAACTACCCGAATAAGCGCTCGCTTCTCGACATCGCTCCATTCAGGAACCACCACAATATCAAGAATCTTTCCCCCCCGTTCCAGAGTAAAAACCACTGGCTTTCCAGGACTTGTAGCAACGATCCTCGTCACATCCTCAATGCGTTCGACCCTTTTTCCATTAACTGCAAGGAGCACATCCCCTTTCTCGATGCCACTCTGTGCAGCTGGTCCCCCCGGCAGAACCTCAAGAACGGTAATCCTCCCCGTAGGAACTCCAGTGAAACTGAAGACCAAAAAGAGCAGCACAACCGAAAGAACGAGATTCATAAGGGGACCAGCAAGAACGATGCAACTTCGCTGCCAGAGGGGTTTAGCATCGAAGCGCTCCGAGAAGGCTACAGGTGGTTCACCCTGTCCTTCAAGGAGATTCCCCTCCATCCCAGCCATGCGAACGTAGCCCCCAAGAGGGAAGAGACGAACAGAGAATTCCACCTTTCCCCACACCCACGAAACGAGTTTTGGTCCGTACCCCAGTGCAAAATGGAGCACTCGCACCCCAAAAATCCGGGCCAAGGCAAAGTGACCGAGCTCATGAACAAGGACAAGAAGGCTCAAAACGAAAACAAAAGCAAGAATAGTGGTCACCGCAACGCACTCCTCTGTCGAATGACCTCCTGAGCCTTAGTAAATCCCAGGGCAAAGAGACGCTCGGCTTGGGAAACATCACGAGGCGGAAGTACGTTTTCCTCAAGCACCTGCTCAAGGACACGTGGTATTTCATCAAAAGCAATGTCCCGCATGAGGAAATGGTGTACACAGGCCTCATCCGCTCCACAGAAAAGGGTAGGATATCCCGGCCCTTTAAAAAGGGCATCAAGCGCCAGGTAAAACCCAGGGAATCGGGAGGAAGGAACAGGGTAATCAAAACGGAGTGTCCGAAGCTCTGTAAAGCGGAGGCGCCGAAATGGATTAGGCTTCCTTTCAGGAGCAATAGCATTTTGGATCACAAGGCGCATATCCGGAGGAGCAAGTACTCCAAAAACAAACCCATCCTTTGTTTCGACAAGTGCGTGGACAACGCTTTCCCGCTGGATGAGAACGTCAATTTTCTCAGGCGGAA
>JBDIWL010000117.1:0-4840 GCA_039638315.1 Candidatus Caldatribacterium thermophilum
CCGAGAGCCTCGAGTTCCTGGACCATCTTCCCCGGGTCGGGGAAAAACTTTGGATCGAACTTCCAGTCGCCCTGTTTGGGCCAGTGGAAAAAGTCAACGACAATCACTGAAAGGGGAAGTCCCCGTCTTTTGTGTTCCCGGGCAATTGCAAGGACCTCATCCTGTGTCCGGTACCGGAGCTTGCACTGCCAGAACCCCAGGGCCCACTCGGGAATCATGGGGGGTTTCCCGGTGATTTCGGCGTACCGGCGGAGGATATCCTTGGGGGTGTCTCCGGTAATGACGAGGTAGTCGATTTGCCGGGCTCCAGCGGCAAACCACATGGTGTGGTTTTTCACAAGCTCTGCTCGGCCAATGGAAGGATTGTTCCAGATGAAGCCATACCCCCGGGAGGACAAGAGAAAGGGGATACTGATTTGCGTGTTCCGCTGAGCGAGCTCAAGAACGCATCCTTTGAGGTCAAGACAGTCGTTGGCGTACTGCCCCATACCAAAGAAATGCTCTCCAGGATACGCTTTGAAGTACAGGGAGATTTCAAAAAGGTCAGAGCTCTTTGCCCTGTAGTTTCGAGCCTTCAGAAGGTCAGCATTGAGGACCCGTCCGTCAAGCCAGAGTTCCTCAAGGAGTACTTCCCCTGTGCCTTTCCGGTACCTCACTGTTCCTCTTGTGTCGACCTCGGCGATGATATTTCCGTTCCGGATACTTGCCCCTTCAGGGGTTATGGTGATTTCTGGCTCCACAGCTTCTTGGGGCAGCAGGGTCCAGTCAAGAGGCTCAATGCACCCGCGACGAGAGGAACGGAAACGGAGACAGTCCCGTCCAAAGGGCTCAATCCATATGAGTTCTCCTCCGCCCTGAATAACAAGCTTTTTCCCATCCTGTGCAAAAAGCATCCTTTCACCTCCCGGATTACTCTTTAAATGCTCCAGCCGTGAGCCCGGCGACGATGGCTTTCCCCGCAAGGAGAGCAACAAGGAGAGGGGGAATGGCGAAAAGCATGCTCCCCGCCATGAGTTTGTTCCACTGTATCCCGTATTGCCCGATGAAGTGGTAAAGGCCTATGCTCATTGGCTGGAGTGCTCGCTCTTTCAAGAAGGACAGTGCAAAGATGAAATCGCCCCAGGCCATGATGAGGGTGAGGATACTGGCGGTGGCAATGGCGGGGCTTGCAAGGGGGATAATGATGCTTACGAAAATCCGGAAAAACCCTGCTCCATCGATGCGGGCAGCCTCCATGAGCCCAGAAGGGATGGCCTGGATGTACGCGTTAAGGACAATGGTGGCAAAGGGGATGGTGAAGACCGATACCCCGAGGATGACTCCGAGGTAGTTGTTGATGAGGCCAATGCGGCTGAAAATGAGGAAGAGGGGAATGATGATGGCGGTGGCTGGAAGGACCTGAGTAAAGGCAAGAAGGAGCGAGGCAGGCCGCTTCAGGAGGAACTGGAACTTTGCCAGGGCAAAGGCGGAAGGGAGAGCAAAAAGCAGAGTTACTCCCAGAACTCCAAGAGCGATGGTAACACTGTTGCGAAGGTATCCTGAAAGAGTGGTAAAAGCATCCTTATAGTACGCAAGGGTCGGATTGGGTGGGAAAAGGTGAGGGGGTTTATGGAAGATTTCAGCAACACTCTGGAACCCTCCGATGGCGATGAAGTACAGAGGCAGGATAATGATGCCTGTGGGTATAGCGGCATACACCGTCCATTTCCACTTTGCCCAGCGCGTCTTTTTTCGCTGCATGTTATGCCTCCCTTTGAAAGAGGTTCAAAAAGACAGTAAGGGCTGCCACCACAAGGAGCATGATGACAAGCACTGCCGCAGCTTTACCGAAATGGAGCTTGTTGAAAGCAAGGGAATACGACAGAGTACTGAAAAGGTGTGATACATCTCCAGGTCCTCCTTGGGTGATAATCCACACAAGGTCAAAGACCTTCACCGTGAAGATACACCCGAGGGTGAGGGTGGCAAGGATAACCGGCTTGAGGAGGGGAGTGACAATGTAGACCACTCTTTGCCAGCCCGTAGCTCCGTCAATTGCAGCACTTTCGAGGAGTTCCTCAGGAATACCCTGAAGTCCCGTGTAGAGGAGGACGAAATTGAAAGGGATTCCAAGCCAGATGTTCGCCATGGTCACCGAGAGGATGGGGAGGTGGCTGCTGGTAATCCAGGGAATGGGTCGGGTGGCTATACCGAAAGCGGTGAGAAAGCCGTTGAGCATGCCGTTGTCGCTAAAGAACCACCTGAAAAAAGAGCCGCTCACGATAATCGGCAAAACCCAGGGAACCATGATGAGGCTCTGGAGCACACCTTTGAGGGGAAAGGGGCGGTGGAAGAGGAGCGCGAGAAGGAACCCAATGGTGAACTGGAAAAAGAGTGAGAGGCCGGTAAAGAGCAGGGTGTTGGAAAACGTCCGGCGGAAAATGGTGTCGCGTACAAGTTCCTGGTAATTCCCAAGTCCCACAAAGCGCGCTGTCCCCTGAACGTAACTTATAAAGGTCACGTCCCGGAGACTCAAGGAAATGTTATAGAGGAGAGGATAAAGCCCGAAAACACACACATAGAGCAGAGCGGGAAGGAGAAAGAAGTATCCAGCACGTACCTCTTTCATAGGTCTCACCTTTCCTGGGGAAGGGGGGAAGCACCCCCCCTTCCTTCACTTTCCGGAAGCAGCCGAGAGGAGCTCTCGAGCCTGCTTCTTATGGGCTTCGAACTCTTCGGGTGAGAAGAGTCCTCGAATGGTTGCTGCTGCCTCTTTGAGGGCTTCCTCTGGCGTCTTCATCCCAGTGAGCGCGCGCTGTATCGCCGTCCAGGTGGTAGAAGATACGTCGGGGTACTTCTCTCCCCCACCCACAAGAGGTCGCGGAAGGGCGTACTTTGCCTGTTCAAGGAATGGGGCAAGGATGGGTTTCTGAGCTCCAATTTTCTCTGCTGCTGAAGCACGGGTTGGTAAGCCGCCGTGCTCGAGATTCGCGGCAAGCATGCCATCGCTTGAGGCAATGTAGCTTAAAAAGTCCCATGCAACCTTGAGTTTTTGCGGATCCACGGTGTTGGCACCAATGCCGTAGCATTCTCCACCAAAGGGTACAATTGGCCGCATGCCTTCACGGGGCACAGGAAGTGTTGCCACTCCAACATCTCCGAGTTGCTCCAGGACATCCGGGGTGAGGTGCCAGCCGAATTCCCAGTTGCCGTTCTCCATCATGGCCACTTCGCCGTTTATGAACCACTGGGTCACGTCACCCTGTCCTGAGACGTTAACCACATCCCGTGGTGTATACCCTTTTTCCACCATCTCGACGAGGAAACTCAAAGCTTCAATCGCTTCCGGGGCATCGAGTTCGAAGAGGCTTCCACCGTTACTCCAGAGGAACGGTTCAAACTGCCAGGTACCTTCCTCAGAGGCTGTGGCGCAGAAGCCAAAGCCGTAAGCACCGGTAGCTTCTTTAATCTTCGCACTGACTTCTTTGAGCTCTGCCCAGGTCTTTGGGGGTTCGGCAATACCTGCTTTTTCAAGGATGCTCTTCCGGTAGAAGAGGGCGAGGTTATTCGTCGTCACCTGCAGGGCGTAGATTTTCCCATCAGCACTTGTTAGGTCCCGGTGGCCCTTGAAGAAGTCCTCCCAGTTCTCCCAGCCCCACTCTTTGACCTTGTCGGTGATATCGAGGTACACTCCTGCCTTAATGAGGTTGGGCACCCAGGGGTTATCGGCCATGACGACCTCAGGAAGTGTCTTGGTGAGGGCTTGCTGCAGGATGGTGGGAAGGAGCTGGGCAAAGGGTATATAGACGTGTTTCACTTCCACGTTGGGATTGGCCTTCATGTACTCTTCGGCCCAGCGGTCGACAAACTTTGCCATCCCCCCTGCAGGGTCAAAGTAGTCCTGAATGGTTACGGTCACCTTTTGGGCATGCGCCACTGCCATGCTCAAGAGAAATACCACTACACAGAGGAACACGAAACGCCGCACGGTGTTATCCTCCTTTCTCCTGAATTTCGTGGAACTTTTGTGTACTGCAGGTTTGCGCAGTGATTCCTTGGCTCACCTCCTTCCTTCCCTGTACGGTCCAAGGGAACATCCCTCAACAAAGTCGGCTTCAAGGTACTTTCCTACCTGGGTTGCGATTCTTCCCTCAATAAGGGCGACAAGGAGTTTTGCCGTCTCATACCCCAGGTCCTCTGTACGTACCCGGATACCCGAAAGCTGGGGTGTATAGAAGCGGTAGTTGTCGGTCTCAATGTTACCGAGGATGGCTACATCCTCAGGAATACGAAGCCCCATGTCCTGCAGGGCCCTGAGGGCGCTTAAGGCAAGAGATTCGGCAATCACGAAAACCGCCGAAAAGTGCACTCCCCTGCTCCAGAGGTTTTCAAGCTTTCCCTTGACCTCCTCTTTTCGCATTTCCTCAGTCACAAGGAGTTCTTCCCGAAGAGGGATACCCGCTTCCTCAAGGGCTCGCTCGTATCCCCGAAGACGCTGCAGCGTATAGACCCGTCCCCGGGAGAGTCCAAGGAAGAGGATATTCCGGTGCCCGAGGTTTACGAGTCTTTGGGTTGCCTGAAAAGCGAGTTCCTCCTGGTTGTGGTCGACCCAGCTGATCCAGGAGACGTCATCACCCTCAGGTTTTCCGATGCTCACAAAGGGTACACCGAACTTCCGCAGGACTGAGAACCTCGGATCGTTATAGAAAATCTCACTCACAATGAACCCATCGACGCTGCGGCTTCGTACAAGCGCTTCATAGTGGAACTCCGTATCGCAGGATTTGGCACTCGTTGTGATGAGGAGCTGGTAGCTTGATTCCTCGCAGGCTTTCGCGACACCGCTTAAGAATCCCGGGAA
>JBDIWL010000118.1:0-4810 GCA_039638315.1 Candidatus Caldatribacterium thermophilum
GCGTCTTGAGGGACTCCAAAAGGAGCGAATAGCGCTCCTTGAAGAGAAACTTGGAGAGCTTTCGGGTTCTCTTGCTTCCTTTGAGACGGTCTTCCAAAAGGCTCAAGAGCACCTTGAAAGTGTGGCGGCGCAGTTACGTACGCTTGAGGAAAAGTTCCTTTCCTTAGAGGAGAATGTGGGTACCTGGAAGGAGGACGTGTTCCAGTCACTTCGGGGGGAAATCGAGGCGCTTCCCACGTCCCAGGACCTTGAAGCCATTCGCAAAGACCTTGACACGCTTTTTGCAGAGCGAGAAGAGCTTCGTCTCAAGCTTCAGATGGCCCTCGCCGAATATGAGCGCATGGCAAAAGATTTGGAGGGGAAAGAGAAAGATATTGCTCTTTTGCAGGAAGAAGTGCGAAAAGCTGCGGGTACAGAGCTTGAGAGCCTTCGGAAGCAACTTGAAACTTTTGTAAGTGCTCAGAAGAGCCTTGAAGAGGCACTTGGGAGAACGGAGCAGGAGATTCGAGTTCTCCAGGAGACGCTCCAGGCAAAAGATAGGGAGATGGAGACGGTGCTTCGCGGTGTTGCCCAGAATGTGCAAGTTCTCTCTGAGCGGCTTGAAGCTTTTGGGAAGCGTCTCGAGGAGCTTGGTGCTCTTGCTCCTTTGCGAGAAAGCCTTGGGGTTCTTGAGATTCGTCTTGCGGAGATTGAGAAATTCAGCAAGGAGATTCTCAAAAAGGATTTGGAGGCGAAGATGCAGTCCCTTGAGGAGACTGTGGCTGCCTTGCGTGCCGAGGTGAGCAGGGTAGCTACGGAGTCTCAGGTTTCCTCCTCAAACTGGCAGAGTGTCCTCAAGCTTCTTGAAGGTCTTGAGAAGAGTAAAGCTTCTCTGGAAGAGAGGATACAGGAGCTCTACAGGCTCATTGAGGGTAAGGAGAAAAAGGAAGAGGTTGAAAGGGACATGCAGTCGCTCCTCCAGGAAAAGGAGGCTCTGCGTCTTGAGATTGCGGAATTGGCGAAAGAACGCATGAGTCTTGAGGGCGAGCTTGAAAAGCGCAAACGGGAACTTGCCGATATTGAGAAAAGCCTTGCCCAGCTTCGAGCTGAGAAGGGTTCTGCGGAGCAGATTCAGGAACTTGAGAAGGCAAAAGAGGAAGCCGAAAAGGGGATTAGAGAACTCCAGAAGGCTCTTGAGGCGAAAGACGCGCAGATTGCGGATTTGCAACGGAAGAATGAAGAACTCTCCCTTCAGCTTGAGGAAGCAAAGAAATTCACTTCGTACGTCATCCTTCCCTGGGATAGCCTCTGGAAAATCGCTCGCCGGTACTATCGGGATGGACGGAAATGGACGGTTATCTGGGAAGCAAACCGGGATAAAATCCCGGATCCCCAGAAACTCCAGCCTTACGTTGAAATTCGTATTCCTCGTGTTCCGGAAAACACGCTTACAAAGTAGGGAGGAGTGCCTATGGACCTTACCGAAGTCATCGCTACGCGCCGGAGTATTCGAAAGTTTCGGGCCGAGGATGTTACCGATGAGGACGTGAAGGATGTCCTTGAGGCTGCTCGTCTTGCGCCTTCGGCGAATAACCTGCAACCGTGGAAGTTCATCGTGGTGCGGAATGAGAAGAAGCGCCGCCTCATTGCCCAGGCGTGTTTTGGTCAGGAGTTCATCGGTGAAGCACCGGTGGTCATCGTTGCCTGTGCCACGGGGCGAGGAGGCTGGATTGGAGGGTACATGGAGAGCTGGCCGGTGGATGTGGCCATTGCTATGACCCATCTTGTACTTGCAGCTTGGGCAAAGGGTCTTGGGACCTGTTGGATAGGAGCTTTTGATGAGGAGAAGATTAAAGAAATCTGCCAGATCCCCCCAGAAGTTCGGGTGGTTGCCGTGACTCCTTTGGGGTACCCGGTGAAAATCCCTCAGGCAACGACTCGCCGGCCTCTTGAGAGGATTTACTGTGAGGAAGTGTACACCGAGTGATGGTGGTGAGGATGGGAATACTCTACCTCGAAGTCGATGACATTCTCACCCTCAAGAAGACGCACCCCTGTGGGAGTCAGAAGTGGCGTGTGGTTCGTCTTGGGGTGGATATTGGCATCAAATGCCTGGGGTGTGGGCGTTTCGTCATGATTCCCCGGAGGAAGCTCGAGGGGAAGGTTCGGGAGATTTACCGGCAGGGTCGCCTCCTCAAGCCTAAGGAGTGCATGATTGAGGTGTAACATGGGTTTGCAGGTTGGCATTGTGGGGCTTCCAAACTCGGGGAAGACGACGCTCTTCAATCTCCTCACGAGGTCCCATGCCGAGGTAGCAGGACACCCTTTTTCAACCATTGCTCCAAATCGGGGTATTGTGGAAGTTCCGGATGAGCGCCTTGAAGTCCTTGCGAGGATTCTCCACCCTCCCCAGGTTGTTCGGGCGACGGTGGAGTTTATCGATGTGGCCGGGCTTGTGGAGGGGGCAAGTAAGGGGGAGGGATTGGGGAACCAGTTTCTCAGCCATATTCGAGCTGTCGATGCGGTTGTCGAAGTCCTTCGCTTTTTCAGGGATACGAGCATTCCCCATGTGGTGGGGGAGATCGATCCGGTTCGGGATAGGGACATTGTGGATACGGAATTGCTCCTTGCGGATCTTGAGGTGGCGGAGCGGCGTTTTGCAAAACTCACCGAACTTCTTCGAAAAACAAAGAATGAGAAGCTTGAGGAGGAAAGGGAGGTCCTCAAACGGTGCCTCGAAAGCCTCTCCCGGGGTATCCCCCTGAGGGATATTGGTTTTTCCCCAAGAGAGCAAGACCTTCTCAAGCCCTATCAGTTCATCACCGCAAAGCCCATTCTCTACGTTGCCAACCTTGATGAGGAGGAGGCATCTTACAAGCTCTTTGAAAGGGTGGCAGGGGAGTTCCGGGAGAAAAACCTTGTGCTCATCCCCGTTTGGGCGAAGCTCGAGGGGGAACTCCTTGACCTTGGGGACGAGGAGCGTCAGGCCTTTCTCAAGGAATTTGGTATTTCCGGTTTCGGGTTCCTCCGCCTTGTAGAGGAGGCGTACCGGCTTCTTGGGCTCATTACTTTTTACACCTTTGGTGATAAGGAGCTTCGAGCTCGGGAAATTCTCCGTGGTACAAAAGCTCCTCAGGCAGCGGGGAAGGTGCACACCGACATGGAGAAGGGATTCATCAGGGCTGAGGTTGTCCACTTTGACGATCTCGTGGCCTGTGGGTCCCTTGAGCGGGCAAAGGAGGAGGGGAAAGTACGCTTTGAAGGAAAGGATTACGAAATTCAGGATGGCGACGTAGTGTACTTTCGTTTCACCTCTCCTCGTTGAGCATTGCCTCCTGCGTTTGCCACTGCCCCATGAGTTTTCCTTCCCGGGCGAGGGAACTCAGGAGTTTCTTTCCCCACGGAGGAATCGGGTTCGGTTTCTTCTCCCCCCATGGAGTCCCAGGAAGCGGCAAGAAGGTATGAGCACGAATGGTTGCCCCAAGGGTAATGAGTTTCTCTATGAGGCGTACGGTCGCAAGGAAATCCTCTTCCGTTTCCCCGGGACAACCAAAAATGAAATCCACAACAGCCTGGAATCCCCACCGCCTGATTACCTCACAGGCAGAAAGTACATCCTCGGGAGTATGACCCCTTCGCATGCGCTGCAGGAGTTCGCTACTTCCTGATTGTGCGCCGATAACAATTGTGCGGTTATCCACGGTGTCCCTGAGTATAGCTAAAGCCTCGTTAGAGATGAACTCTGGCCGGACTTCGGAAGGAAAGGAACCAAAGAAAATTCTCCCCCGCTTTCCAAGGATTCGGCGAAGGGTAACAAGGAGGGTGGCAACGGCGGCAAGATTCGGTTTTGTTCCGTCTTGTGACCCATAGGCCAGGGCGTTTGGGGTTACAAAGCGAACGTCAACGCGTTCTCGAAGGCGCGTCATTCCCTGGACATGGGCGATGATGGAATCGAGACTCCGGTGACGCATGGTTTTTCCAAAGAGTACTGGAGTCTGGCAGTAGGCGCATCCAAAAGGACAACCCCGGCTGATTTCAATGGGACCAAGGAAGCCAAGGTGGTATGGAAAAGAAGGGAAGCGGTCTATGTCTCCTTCTCGGGCCTTTATGACTCCAGGAGTGAGGTTTCCTGCAACAAAGCTGGAAACAATGGCAAGAAAGGCTTCTTCCCCTTCTCCCTGCACAAGAACAGTACGGGGGAAGGCGAAGTCCTCAGGAACAGCAGTCACATGAGGCCCTCCTCCACAGAGGAAGAGGTTGGGGGTGTCGGGGAGGTTACGGAGAAAATCCTGGCGCCTCCTTCGGTCGTAGGTCATGCTCGAGAAGCAGAGAAGACAGGGCCCAGAAATTCGAGAAAGCGCCTCAAAGGCCTCTCTTTCGTGGCTACAGAGGACAACCCCAACTCTCTGCCAGAGGGGAGTCGATGCCAGGGCCCCAAGAAGGGCATTTATACTCGTTCGGTTTTTAGCGGTGTACAGGAAGAGGAGCGTCCGGTTCATGGTTGTATTGTAGGGCTTTCCTCAGGAGATGCAAAGAGGTGTGGTACAATTGTCGAGAGCCTGAAGCAGGGGAGGAAAGAACGCCTTGATGGAACAGAGGAATGGAAAGGACCTTGAGAAGCCCTATCATAGAGCTTTAAGCTGGCATGCCTTTTACCGGGGAAAGGTGGAAATGCACCTTAAGTGTCCGGTGACCACATATGATGACTTTGCTGTTTGGTATACCCCTGGGGTCGCGGCAGTTTGCCGTGAGATTGCCAGGGACCGCAGCCTCTCTTTCCAGTACACCAATCGCTGGAACACTGTGGCTATTGTTTCCGATGGTTCCCGGG
>JBDIWL010000119.1:0-4810 GCA_039638315.1 Candidatus Caldatribacterium thermophilum
CGCTAAAATGTCTGCCCTATGCTCACGTACGTTTGGCTTCCTGACTCGCCAATACCGTAATCAAGACGAATCGGTCCAATTGGTGTCTCAAAACGAAGCCCAACACCATAGCCAATCTTCACATCGCCCAGGTCCACAGGTTCGTGCAGGTCCCAGGCATATCCTGCATCGCCAAAAACCACAAGCTGCGTATTCTTTGCCACCTCGAAACGGTACTCGAGGTTGGCTACAAGCATCTTGTCACCTTGAAACTCGTAGAGGTCGTAGCCCCTCAGGGTACTGACACCACCGACTGAGAATTTCTCGAAGCCGGGCAACTCACGATCGGCAATACCCCCAAGGAGCCTCAAGGCCAGAACGGCATTCTCTCCAGTGCTGATGTAGTTCCGTGCATCAAGGATGTACTTCGTATAGTCGTAATCACCTCCCAGGAAACCTCCTGCAAATTCAACCTGCAGGGTACAGTACCATCCTTCGTGCGGATTGAAAACATCATCTCGGGTATCGTAAATAATGGTTGGAGTAAGAGAATTGGTCTTCCCATCCCCCCGGGGTGGCTCTCCCTCAAGAGGCGTAATGGTAATGTCCTCTGACTTGTACTGAACGCGCCACTGCCACGCATCCCCAAAGCGCCCACCCAGGGCAACCTGTCCTCCCAGGCGCTCCTCTTCGTACTCCCCGACAACTTCCTGATTCACCCAGTTCTTCTTTTTCTCCACCTTGTCATACAGAGCTACGCCAAAAAAGATTGGCTCGCCAAAGAGCCAGGGTTCCTCGAAGGAGATACGGTACAGCGTTCGGGCTCCAAACTCGTAGCGAAGCTCAAGCCTTTGCGCATTTCCACCGAAGTTTGCTTCCTGGTACCGAACAAAACCCAGCCATCCTTTCTCGCTGTTATACCCGACACCAACTCCTGCCTCACCCGTTGCTTTCTCCACAACCTTGACCTTAACAACCACATGATCCCGGTCACTCCCTGGTTCGAGCTTCATGGTAATATCCTCAAAGAACCCCAGGTTATATATAGCCCGCATGCTCTCTTTAATTTTGGCAAAGTCAAAAACGACTGGTGGGGTGAAAGTGAGCTCCCGGCGAAGGACATACTCTTTCGTTTTCTGAAGGCCCTCAAACTCCACCCGCTCCACAATACCCTCCTTGATAGTAAAATGGAGCACCCCATTTTCGTCAAAACGGATATCCTCTGCCGCAGTCATAAGGAAACCACGATTGCTGTAGAGAGCCTTGATGCGTTCAAGGTCACGCTGGAAAATCTGCCAGTTCATAACCTGCCCGGGGGCAATAATCATCGCCTGGCGTATCTCCTCGGTGGTCAGGACCGTATTCCCTTGAATGGCAATCCCCTGAATAACCGGTAGCTCCTCCACCTTGTAGATAACCTCAATACCATCGGGGTACCGTTTCGTCTCTACCCAGACCTTTGCAAAGTACCCAAGGTCGTAGATGCTTTTGACGTCCCGTTCAACCTTTTGAGGGTCAAAGGGCTCTTTGAGACCCAAAGAGACAGCAGAAAGGATGAGTCGGGTATTAACATGGGTATTCCCTTCAACGCGTATGGCTACAACAGGAAGCCCCGCTTCCTGAGCCCAAGCGGAAAACCCTAAAAAGAGTATCCCTAAGAGCACCCCTACTCTCAGGAGCCACCGGAATTGTCCATGCACAGAGGCTCTCCTCCTTTCAAGCTCAAAACTTTGTAACAAACTGCAGCATCCACTCCGTCTCGCCGCTTTCCTTCCGCTCAAAACGGAAGGACCATTCCTTGCTCCAATCCACGTCCACCCTGAAGGCCGACTCTCCATCCGTCAAGTTCTGAGTATACCCTATAGCCACGTCCTTACCAAGTCTCTTTTCAAAGGTAATTCGAGAAAAATCTTCAGGATCAAAGGTCACCGCGTCAAAGAACGGCTCCATGCGCAGTGTCCAGTCCTTCCCCAAGAAGAAACGGGCAACTTTCGCAAAAAGCGGTGCAAGATTCACCCGATGCAGGGCAACGTAAGCGTCCTTGTCGCCGAAAAAGAGAAGGGAAAGGACTTCCTCCTTAGAAAGAGGGGGCTCAGAGGCGAGATCAACCTTGTAATCAGAGAGAGAACCACTGACACGTACCTGAATATCGTATCCGTGAACGCTTTTCCGCCCCTCAAGGTGCAACTCTGGCGTATACCCTCCGAAATCTGTAAAGGCGATGTACCCTTCAAGGGGTATAGTGCAAGCCACAAGATTGTACGTTCCTTCAAGGACATCGAATCTCCCATGGAGGGAGAGTTTGCCTTCCTCAAAATGCAGAGACATCCCTCCAGAAAGCACAAGGTGAAGGAAGTCAGTCCTCACAAGCAGTGTATCTTGGAGAACAATATGAAGTTTCACCGAAACAGGGAGTTTTTCGAAAAATTCTGAAGGCACGACCAAGCCCTGGAGCTTCTCCTTTGAGGTCCCTCGCGTATCGATAGAAGCCTGGAAAACCGTAACATCCCCCTGAAGGACGTACCGTTTCTCTGTTCCGGAAAGGGTAAGTTTTCCAGCCCACCGACCTTGGAACACCTCTTCGAATCCTGGAAACGATCCCTCTCCCTCAAAGTCCCCCGAAAACGTAAAACCACCCGAGTCCACTGTACCCTCCACCCTGGTCATTCTCCCTCCGGGGAAAACTCCTCTTCCCCCAGAGAGACGAAGCACATTTCCAGAAATCTCCCCGGAAATACCCTCAAGGAACAGGTACTCCTTGTCCCCCTGAAGAACCCTGGCTCTTGGTATATAGAGCACTCCCTCAAGAGAAGGTGCAGTAAAGCCGCCAAAGGCATGCACCTTACCCTCAACCTCAAGGTCGATTGCGTAATCCCCAAAGGGCAAAAGCGTCTTTGCCCTTCCAGAAACCCAAATATCAAGGCTCTTGGTTGCCGTATCTATGCTCCCTTCCCCAGAAAGGGAAATCCCTTCCCCCCCTTCAAGGTACACGTGTTCTAAAGCGAAACATCGACCATCATAGGTCCCCTGGATTCTCCCCGTAAAATCTCCATATGGAGGGAAGGAAAACGCAATGGTATCGGAGGAGAAACGCCACAGGTTTTTCTCAGTATCAAGGACAAGACGCATGTCGAAAGTCCCCGCTATTTTCGAGAGAAATGCTCCCCCAAAGAGGGCAAGGTTAACCCCATGAACCGTAATAGTCCCTTCCTCGAGGTTTTGCGGATGCAGCACCTCAAGCACTGAAGACTGGTGCTCAAGGAGGTGAACAAGAGAAATCCTCCCGGCAAGTTTCAGGGCGACCTCCTCTCCCAGGGGGAAATCGGCAGTCCGCAATGAGGAACTCTTTCCCTCAAACACCCAGTGCACGTTTTCCCAGGATCCAGAAATCGAAAGCCGAGCGCTGGCGATCGTGCCCCCAATCGGGAAATCGCTTTCCGGTATGCGGAGATTGGCAACTTCCCCCTCAAGGTGCACGCTCTCCCCAAACACGAGATTCCCCCGCACCTTGAGAAACCCCCCATCCCAGAGAAGCGAAAGACGCTCGAGGTCCACTCTCTTGTCCTGTACCTTTCCTATAGCAGTGAGGTCGCGGCCCTCAAAGGTCCCAAAAGACCACGAGGGCATGGAGAGGGCAAAATGGAGAGCATGCTCCGTACCTCTCTGGAAACTCACGGTCCCGTGCAAGAGGAGTTGCACATCCTTCCCTTGCCAGGAAAATTCAAGGGGATATGCCTCAAAGACACCCTCTCCCCGAATTCCCGTAGCATCCCTAAAGAGCGCTCCCGAGAACTTCCCACCCTTCCGAACAAGGAGGAGGTTCTTCAGGGCAACAGCATCTCCTGAGGACTCCACCTCTCCAGAAACAATGTCCCCAAGATCCACTCCCTTAAAGGAGAGGTGCCCACCAACGAGAGCAAGGCGAACCTTAGGGTTTTCCCATGCCCCCTCGAGGGAGAACTCTGCAGCAACGGTACCAGAGAGGGGCACATCTTCCTCTGTTACAACACGTGCAACAGGAATTTCCTCAGCTTTCCCCCAAGCCCGAATTCTTCCATCCCTGTACTCCCCAGAGAGACGGATCCACCCTCCCAAAAACCTTCCTCCACCAGAGAAACGAGCATCTCGACCATCAAGATGCACCACAAACTCTCCCTCGTGCAATTCCCAGTTCCTGATTCTCCCCGTAAAGTTCCGGAGTTTCACGTTGCCCTGCAAGGCATTCCCTTCCCTTTTGAGTTTTCCCTCAAGAGCAAAGGAAATACCCTTTTCGGGGGCATCAACCAGAAAGTCGCGGAATGCCACGGTACCACTGTCCTGAAACTCGCCTTCGAGAACCCCAGAGACATGGTAGCCTTGCCACACTGACTGAGGGTAAATGGTAAGACGAAAAGAGGAGCTCTGAAAATCCACTGCCACACGTCCCAGGAGATCGCCACTGCGGAGCTCTCCCTCAAAAACCGGAAAAGCGAAGCACCCAGAAAGGGTAAGAGGTACCTCTGTACCGAAGGCGCGCAACGCCCCCGAAAGCTCAAGACGGGTACCATCCCAGAACGTGCACTCCCCAGAGAACGTCCCGCCTTTTCCTGACACAGAAAAGGGAGCAATCCGCCACCCATCTCTCCAGGAAAGGACCCCTTGAAGACGCACTTCCCCAAGCGTACCAGAAAACGCACCGGTTTCCAGAGAAAAGGTTCCCTGAAGGGGAGAAGCACGATAAGCACCCGAAAAGGTCACCACACCACCTTTCATGGTGCCCGCAAGGGAGAGATCGCCTGTGGTTGCACCAAATTGGAGAGATTCTCCCGATTTTTCAATCCACCCATTCCAT
>JBDIWL010000120.1:0-4797 GCA_039638315.1 Candidatus Caldatribacterium thermophilum
CTCCTTGAGACGCTTCTCCGCCTCTTCTTGAGACAGGCCAGAAACAAGGTCTGTTCCTAAAAGAGAAGCCACTTCCTCAGGAGTGAGAGCGTGCCAGTTTACTCTTTCTTGAGCCATGGGAGAACCTCCTCAAGAATTCCTCCAACTCTTTGCACAAAGCTCTTCTTCTCCTCGCCAAGGTTTTCCTTCTTGCCAATAATTTCCTCGGCAAACCCTTGCAATGCTGCTTCAAAGCCAATGTCGTACCCTTCCTTCTGGCTCCTGTACCATTTGTAGTCCATGATGTAGGCAAAAATGTCTGCAAGGCTCTTCTCAGGAAAAGCGTCCTCAAGTCCCTTTTCCACGATAGCCTGAACCGCCGGGGTGTATACGCAGAGAAACCAGTTGAGTGCAGCCTCCTTGAGGGGAACCTTCCGTCCCAGGAAAAGCTCCATACGCTGGGCGTAGTCCTTAATGTAATTAAGGAAGGAATCGTAGTGCCGGGGTTCGCTGGCATCGATTCCCTTTAAACCGGTGAGGTTTTCAAACTCCATACGCTTTGCCCGCAATGTCTTGCTCTCTCGACGCTCAGCTGGAAAAAACTCCACAACTTCCGCATCAATGAACTCCATGCCAAGTTCCTTAGCCACCGCCACCCGGTGATTGCCATCAAGGACGTAGTACTCATCCCCCACCTTGTACACGATGATTGGAGGAAGAATCTCTCCTCGCTCCATAGCCCGTCGAATTCGGTAGTACCGCACATCAGGATTACGAAGCCGGAAACCCGGGAGGAGGTCCGCTGCCCTTCCCACACTTCCCACAATACGATCCACAGGAATAGGATGAATGCCGCGGTACACCCGAGAAGAGAGATTGAGTTTCTTAGAAATTTCTCCGAAGGCTTTGACTGGTTGATCGCTTCTTTTAGCCAGAGGCAAAGTCTTTCAGCTCCTCACCGGGTAAGCCATGCTTCAGGATTAAACGAACCAAAGAGATGCAAAAGGGCATCCATTCTCCCGAAGAGGAGAATAACCCCCAAACTTATAAGGAGAATACCGCTTATGAGTTCCACTACCCGCCCTCGTTTCTGGACACGACGAAAGATCCCTGCAACCCAGCTCAATCCAGCACCAAGAAGAAGGAAGGGAAGGGCAAGCCCCAGAGCATACACGAGGAGGAGAACCCCACCTTCCCAGGCTCTCCCCAGAGTAGAGGCGTAAAGCAGAATGGATCCAAGCACCGGTCCAACACAGGGGGTCCAGCCAAGGCCAAAGGAAACCCCAAGGAGAAAACTCCGCAGCACTCCAAGGGAGGCCGCCAAATCCACACGTCGTTCCGCGTAGAGTGCTCGAATTTGCACAATTCCCAAAACCTGAAGTCCAAAGAGGACAATAACAGCACCCGCAATGCGGTTGAACCAGGCCCGGTACCGAAAGAGGAACCCACCAACGAGGGACGCTCCAAGGCCCATGAAAACAAAGATTCCCATAAAGCCAAGCACAAAAAGGAAGGTGTGCACGAGCACCTTCCGACGATCCTCCTGCAGGGCTTCTACTCCAGCAACGTATCCAAGGTACGCCGGAGCAATGGCAAGAACACACGGGGAGAGGAAAGATAAAAGACCTGCCGCAAAACTCACTACAATGTTGAGTTCAGTCACCACGCATCACTCCTTGCTTGGAAGAATTATACCCTCTTTTTTTCCTGGCACAAATACTCCTTGCAGAATCCTCCTCCATGGTGTATACTACATTTAGTGTTTAAATCCTGAAAAAATACTACATGTTGGTGAGAAATATGCGCTGTCCATACTGTGGAGCTGAGGATTCGAAGGTTATCGATTCCCGGGAAATCGAGGGAGGAACGGAGGTCCGCCGCCGAAGAGAGTGTCCCTCCTGTCACCGGCGTTTCACAACGTACGAGCGGTACGAGCGAAAGCCCCTTCGGGTTATCAAAAAGAATGGAACTCGAGAGCTTTTTGACCGAAAAAAAATCCTCAATGGCCTCCTCAAGGCGTGCGAGAAGCGTCCGGTATCCATAGAAGAACTGGAGCATCTTGTGGATGAGATTGAAAAAGAGCTCCAAGAGGAGGGATACGAAGAAGTCCCCTCCTCTCGTATCGGTGAAAAGGTGATGGAAAAGCTCAAAAAAGTTGACCAGGTAGCGTATGTACGATTTGCCTCGGTGTACCGGGAGTTCCGGGACATCGATCAATTCATGGATATTGTGCTTTCCCTGAGTAAAGAACAAAATGTGACGAAGGAGGAATAGAGTATGACGGACATCACGAATCTCCTTGCTCCTCGGGAAGTCCGAAAGCGCGACGGGCGTGTCGTTCCCTTTGACCGACAGCGAATCGAGCGAGCCATATACAAAGCCTTCCAGGCTGTTGGCGAGGAAAATGAAGAAACCCCAAGAGAACTCAGCATCATCGTAACCCAAAAACTCTTTGAAAAGTTTGGTCAGGACACCATAGTCGACATCGAGACTATCCAAGACATTGTAGAGGAAACGCTCATTGAAAACGGATTCGCCAAGGCCGCCAAAGCCTACATCCTCTACCGTCGGAAACGTCAGGAAGCCAGAGAAGCCCTGAAGGTCGTAGTGGACGTAGAAAAGATTGTTCAAGAGTACCTTCTCAAAGCCGACTGGCGAACTCAGGAGAATTCCAACACCACCTACTCGTACCCGGGGCTTGTGCTCCACGTCGCCGGATCGGTTATGGCCCACTACACCCTGAACCGCATTTACCCTGATGAGGTTCGGGAAGCGCATATGAATGGAGACATCCACATCCACGATCTGTCTTATGGCCTTGCTGGATACTGTGCCGGCTGGTCCCTTGAAGAACTCATCCGAGAAGGTTTTGGAGGAGTTAAGGATAAAATCGCTGCTGGACCTGCGAAACACCTCTCGGCACTCACCGGGCAAATGGTCAACTTCCTGGGAACCATGCAGATGGAATTTGCTGGAGCCCAGGCCTTTAACTCCGTTGACACGTACCTTGCACCCTTTGTCCGATACGACCGCCTCTCGTATCAAGCGGTGAAACAGCTCATCCAGCAGATGGTCTTTGCCATGAACGTCCCATCCCGCTGGGGAAGCCAGGCACCATTCATCAATTTCTCCTTCGACTGGATTGTCCCCGAAGATATGAAGGATCGTCCGGTCATTATTGGCGGGGAAGAACGACCAGACCTTGGGACATACGGCGACTACCAGAGGGAAATGGATATGATTAACCGTGCTTTCCTTGAAGTGATGCTTGAGGGCGATTACGAGGGGAGAGTCTTTTCTTTCCCCATCCCGACGTACAACATTACTCCTGACTTCCCCTGGGATTCTGAAAATGCCCGGTTGCTCTTTGAGCTCACCGCAAAGTACGGTGTCCCGTACTTTCAGAACTTCATTTCGAGTTCCCTGCGTCCTGGGGATGTACGTTCCATGTGCTGCCGCCTGCAGCTTGACCTGCGGACCCTCCGGAACCGCTGTGGAGGACTCTTCGGCTCGGCAGATAAAACCGGCTCTATCGGCGTTGTCACCATCAACCTTCCCCGCATTGGATACCTGAGCAAAACCGAGGAGGAGTTCTTTTCCCGCCTCAAGCGAATGATGCACATTGCTAAAACAGCCCTGGAAATCAAGAGAAAGGTTATTGAGCGAAACCTCAAAAACGGCCTCTTCCCGTACACACGCCGCTACCTCGGCACCTTCCGGAATCACTTCTCCACCATCGGCCTTGTGGGTATGAATGAAGCGTGTCTCAACTTCCTTGGTGTCTCCATCGCTCATCCGGAAGGGAAAGCCTTCGCCATCAAAGTTCTGCAGTTCATGCGGGAACGACTTGCCGATTTCCAAGAGGAAACGGGCAACCTCTATAACCTCGAGGCAACTCCTGCTGAAAGTGCAAGTTACCGTCTGGCACGCCACGACAGGCGTCGCTTCCCCGACATTATCACTGCCGGTGACGACGAACCCTACTACACGAACAGCACCCATCTCCCGGTGAACTACACTGACGACCCCTTCGAAGCCCTGGAACACCAGAAAGACCTCCAGGTACTCTACACCGGTGGCACGGTCTTTCATACCTTTCTCCCCGAGATGCCCGATCCCGAAGCAGTGAAGCGTTTCATTCGCCGTGCTTTCGAGAACTACCCCATTCCGTACCTCACCATTACCCCAACCTTCTCAGTCTGTCCAAAACATGGGTACTTGAAAGGAAAGGTTACGACCTGTCCTGAGTGCGGTGAAGAGACCGAAGTGTACTCCCGGGTCGTCGGGTACTACCGCCCAGTGCAGCGGTGGAACCGGGGGAAACAGGAGGAGTTTGCCGAACGGAAAGAGTACGTTCTGAGGTGATGGCATGACGTTCCGGGGGTGGCACAAGGTCAGCTACATCGAGTACCCGGGGAATATCGCAACCGTTCTCTTTGTCGCGGGGTGCAATTTTCGCTGCCCTTTCTGCCATAACCCGGAACTTGTCCTGCAAAGGGACGACCTTCCGTACATCGAGGAAGAGGAAGTCCTTGCCTATCTTGCACAGCGCCGGGGGCTCCTTGACGCGGTATGCATCACCGGTGGGGAGCCCCTTATTTATGCCCGGGAGTGCCGCCTGTTCCTTGAAAAGGTGAAAAAACTCGGTTACCTCGTGAAAGTCGACACAAACGGGAGTTTCTTTGAAGCTCTTCTTGACCTCTGGGACTACGTGGACCTCTGGGGTATCGACTTTAAAGTCCCCCTTGGGGAATACCACCTTGTGGGAGGCAAGCCCTGGGAAGAATCGGTACGGAAGGTCCTCGAGAGGGTCCTTGC
>JBDIWL010000121.1:0-4771 GCA_039638315.1 Candidatus Caldatribacterium thermophilum
TTCAGGAGGTCTTCCCCGAGGCAGAGCTCGTTCTCGATCCCTTCCACCTCATTCAGGATGCCAACCGGCGTCTTGATGAAGCCCGGAAGATTGAGAGGAAAGAGGAGGAAACCCATTCCCCGTCTCCCCCTCCTCAAGGGAAGGGAAAACCTCGCTCCAGGGCAGAGGGAGGTTCTTGAGGACATTGCCAGGAAGTACCCAGCGCTCTTTGAACTCTACCTCCTCAAAGAGGACCTTCGAAGCATTGCGCGGATGGAGAAAAGGGGAGAGGCAGAGAAAGCCCTGAGCCGGTGGTGCATCAATGGAGAGCATGCCCAAAACCTTGAAGGGAGAGTGTGGGCAAAAGACCATTCGGTCCTGGAGGGAGGAAATCCTCAACCTCGTTGCGTACACCGAGAAGGGATGCCGTGTCACCAATGGGTACCTTGAGGGGAAGAACAACCTCATGAAGATGCTCAAGAGGGTGAGTTTTGGATTCAGGAACAGGGTGCATTTCATCAAGAAAATGCTCCTTGGATGTTGTTCTCGGGAGTTGATCCCACAGTTATTGACATAGAGCCTCAAAAGAGTTGACTTTACAAGATGCTTGAGTATAATAGGGCTAAGCTTCTGGCAGAGTAGCCAAGTGACGTTGAGGTCCTTGCAGAGATTGCAAGGACCTTTTCCTTTTTGCCGGCAAAGAGGCCCCTTAGGGGACAAGGACGTCTCCTAAGGGGCCTTTGTTTTTTCCAAAAAAACCTCCAAAGGGGTGATAGTATGCGTCTTTTCTTTCTCTTAGTGCTTAGCGTTTTTCTCATGAGTTTACCGGCTTTTGCTGCTGATGCAACGGGAGCAGAAACGCTTGCAGCACAACCTGAACTTCCCGCAGATTACGTATGGGTCCTCGTTTGCGGATTCCTTGTCTTCTTCATGCAAGCAGGGTTCGCCATGGTGGAAACAGGGTTTTGCCGCTCTAAAAATGCCACAAACCTCCTGAGCAAAAACCTCATCGACTTTGTCCTGGCCTCGCTCGTTTTCTTCGCCGTGGGATATGGATTCCTCAAGGGAGAGGATATCGGAGGATTCATAGGGTCTGGCCACTGGTTCCTCCGGGGTGCATCCTACGACGTAGGAACGTATCTCGATTTCTTCTGGCAGCTCGTTTTCTGTGGAACGGCAGCAACCATCGTCTCCGGAGCTGTAGCGGAGCGTCTCAAGTTCTCGGCATACCTTGTGTACACTTTCTTTGTGAGTCTCTTCATCTACCCTGTGTATGCCCACTGGGTCTGGGGAGGTGGTTGGCTATCCCGATTGCCTTTTGGAGCAGGCCACGTTGACTTTGCCGGCTCTGGGGTCGTGCATGCTGTTGGAGGGCTCATAGGCCTTGCAGGAGCTATGGTTTTGGGGCCCCGGTTTGGTAAGTACGGGAAAGATGGGAAACCTCGAGCCATTCCCGGCCACAATATGTCGCTGGCTGCTTTGGGAACCTTCATTCTCTGGTTCGGATGGTTCGGATTCAACCCCGGGAGTACCTTTAGTGCTCACCACCTGCGTATAGCGGTTGTAGCGGTAAACACAAACCTTGCTGCCGCTGCCGGAGCTTTTGCTACGCTCCTTACCATGTACGCCAAGACGCGCAAATGGGATCTTGGAATGGCTCTCAACGGGACGTTAGGAGGGCTTGTTGCGGTCACCGCACCCTGCGCCTGGATCGAAGCATGGGCAGCAGTCGTTATTGGAGCTGTTGCAGGCTTTCTTGTGGTCTGGGGAGTGTACTTCCTTGAGTCTCGGGGCATTGATGACCCTGTAGGTGCAGTAAGCGTTCATGGAATTAATGGTCTTTGGGGCCTTTTAAGCGTTGGCCTTTTTGCCGATGGAACCTATGGTCTGTACTCCCTTGAGCCACCATACATCACAGGACTTTTCTATGGAGGAGGCGTGGGCCAGCTCCTGGCACAGCTCATCGGGATTGCTGCGGTCTTCGCATGGGCCTTTGGTCTTGGATACTTGCTCTTCAAGGTCATGGACCTTTCCTTTGGTATACGGGTGTCCCCCGAAGAGGAGCTCCGGGGGCTTGACGTGTACGAGCATGGAACGCCTGCGTACCCTGAGTTCACTCCTCAGCGGACAATGGTTGCGAGTTAGGAGGGAGATTATGATTAAGCTTGAGATTATTGTTCGAGGAGAGAAGGCTGCGGACGTCGTCGCAGCTCTTGAACAGTGCGGATACCCCGGCCTCACCATGTACACCGTAGAAGGCCGGGGAACACAAAAAGGGCTTACAGAACAGTTTCGAGGAAGGAAGTACGAAATCCCCTTTCTCTTTAAGACCAAAATCGAAGTCGTTATTCGCGACGAGGACTACGAAAAGGTTGTAGAAGCGGTAAGTACGGCAGCTCGAACGGGAACAATCGGTGACGGAAAAATCTTTGCCCTACCAGTTATGGACGTTATTCGAGTTCGTACTGGGGAACGACAAGAACAGGCCATTTAACACGTGCTTCTTTTCACGAGAGTGAAGGATGGATACAATAGAGGCAGGGTTCTCCCAAAAACTCTTCCGAGACCAAAGGAGGAACGATAATGGAACAGCGCGCCTTTACCTTTAACCCTGGACCAGCAGCCCTGCCTCTCCCGGTCCTTGAGCGCATACGGGATGAAATGCTGAACTTCCGGGGAACGGGCATGTCCATCCTCGAGATGAGCCACCGCTCAAAGACCTTTGAAAACCTTCTGAATGATGCGGTGGCCAGAACAAAACGACTCCTGAAGCTTGATGAACGTTTCCATGTGGTCTTTCTCCAGGGTGGAGCGAGCTTGCAATTCGCCATGGCTCCAATGAACCTTTCCCTTGATGGGAAACCCCTGGGATACATCGATACAGGATACTGGGCTTCAAAGGCCATTAAAGAGGCGCAGATTTTGGGAAAGGATGTGAGAATCCTGGCCTCATCTGCAGACAAGAACTACACCTACATTCCGAAAGATTTTGCTGTCGACGCCAATCTCTCTTACCTCCACATTACCTCAAACAACACCATTAAAGGGACACAGTGGCAAACCTTTCCTGATACCCAGGGCGTACCCCTGGTGAGCGATATGTCCTCAGACATTTTCAGTCGGGTTTTCGACCCCTCACCCTTTGGACTCATTTACGCTGGAGCCCAGAAGAACGCTGGCCCTGCAGGGGTGACCATTGTCATTATCCGGGAAGACATGCTTGAACGGGTTCCGAAGAATCTCCCCACCATGCTCAAGTACACAACTTTTGTGGAGTCGAATTCCCTGTACAATACTCCACCCTGCTTTGCGGTATACGTGGTTGACCTTGTCCTTGAATGGCTTGAAGAAACTATCGGCGGTCTTGAAAAGATGGAGGCCATAAACCGGGAAAAGGCGAAAATTCTCTACGACTACATCGATAGCCAGGACTTCTACTCCTGCCCGGTAGTTCCCGAAGATCGCTCCATGATGAACGTGGTCTTCCGGCTCCCGAGCGGAGAACTCGAGGAACGTTTCGTGAAAGAGGCGGAAAAGGAAGGTCTTATAGGTCTTAAGGGGCACCGCTCCGTTGGTGGATGCCGTGCGTCCCTCTACAACGCGGTGACCGTAGAAGCCGTGCGGGCACTCGTGGACTTCATGAGAGAATTCGCCCGCCGAAACGGCTGAATCAGGCAAGGCCAAACCGCACGAATTCCCGGAAAAGGGGAGCGTTGACTTCGTAGAGTTTTTCCCAGAGCCGGAAAAGCTCCTCATAGAACAGCAAAGCCTCCTTTTCCGGGGAAAGCGTTTCTTCAACAGGAAAGAAATTCGCAGGGAGCTCCTCAAAGGAAGCAATGGCCCCCAGCGCCTTTAAGGCCACAAGAAAAGCTCCCTTTGCAGAGGAAGAAGGGTAGGTACTTACCGCAACAGGGATACCAAGAACGTTGCAGAGCACTTTCCGTCCTGTCTTCGAGAGGGCAAAACCTCCACCGATAACCACCCTCTCTGGATCCCCCATGACCCGCCGAAGCATCTCAAAGACTGCCCGGATGGAAAAGGCCACACCCTCGTACGCCGCCTGAAGGAGTTCCCGGGGTGTATGGAAGAAGGAAAGACCAAAGAGGATTCCCCGGGCATAAGGGTCCCAGTAGGGGCTTCGTTCTCCGGTGAGAAAGGGCAAAAAGAGAGGACGCCTGCAAAAGGGGTCAAGGGTTACCTCCTCTTCCCTCACAAGGTCCCGCATCCAAGAGAAGACAATGCCCCCGTTGTTAATCGCCCCTCCGCCCACCCAGATATCCGAGGCAAGGTAGTAGCACCAGGACTGCCCCTTGGGGTCGAAAACAGGTTTGCGGGCACACATGCGGACCGCTCCTGAGGATCCCACACTCACCACCATTTCTCTCTCCCGGAAGCACCCCTCCCCAAGATTTGCAAAAGGTCCATCGCCCCCACCCCATACAACAGGAATCCCAAAGGGCAATCCAGTTGCCCAGGCAAAATCCTGATTCCGCAGAGGCAGAGAGATATCCGGCTCACAGAGGGAGGGGAGAAGCTCCGAAGAAACGCCAAGGAACGCAAGGATTGTTTCGCTCCAGGCCTTTTTCTCAAGCTCCAGAAGACCCGTGCCTGAGGCCGTAGAGTAGTCACAGAGGAGCTCCCCAGTGAGCTTCCAGAGAATCCAGTCTTTGATGCTGAGGATTTTCCACGTTCGTGCCAGAATATCCCGAGCGTGTTTCTTGAACCAGAGAATCCGGGGAGGGTGGTAAATGGTATGGAGCGGAGCCGCCGTATAGCGGTACAGGTTCCCTTC
>JBDIWL010000122.1:0-4714 GCA_039638315.1 Candidatus Caldatribacterium thermophilum
TGTTGAGGAGGTCACGGGCTATGTTCCTTGCTCCTTCGCCTTTTCCTTCCCAGGTCCTCAGAGAGAATTTTTGGGCTCTTTCCTGAAAACTCTGGAGGTCACCGAGAACCACCTTGAGAACTCTTGCGGCCTCCTCAGGAGTATCTCCACCAAGGGTAAGTGCCTCGCGAAGAAGCAGTGACTGCCGCCGGAGGAGAAAGTCAGGATTTGCTTGAACGTTTCCCTTAAGGTAGGGTTCGATACAGGGAATACCGCAGAAAGCCGCATGTTCAAAAGCTGTTCCGGCAAATCCCACGACAAGCGCTGCTTCTTGAAGCCTTGAAAGATAGTCCCCCTGGCTAAAGGAAACAGGGTGTTCTCCAAAGAGGAATAGGGAAGAACCACAGCGCCTTCCTCCTGCTTGAACAAAGGCATGCTCGATTTCTGCGGGTGTACGCTCTGGGGGGAAGACGAAATGAAGCACAAAAGAATTGAGAGTTTCCCCCGCAAGCAGAATAACTTTTGCAAGGAAGGAGAAATTTTTCTCCCAGTCCCTTCGATGTCCGGGAAGGAAGAGAATGCACCGCCTTTCACGAAAGGGAACCCCTATTTCAGGTCCCACAAATCCTGGAAACACAGCCCGTATTCCCAGACTCTGAAACCAAATTGCCGTGGGTGCATCTCGTGTGTATACCTGTACTGCACCGTATCGCAAAAAGAAGGCGGTGAACCTTCCCAGACGTTCGTAGGGTTTCTTCTCCATTCGCAGAAGATCCGTATGCGCGCAGGCAAAGAGGTAAACCTTCTTTCGCCCAAAGAGAAATCCAAGAAGGAGTGGGAGGATGTCACCAACTCCGAAGACGATATCGTAGAGCCTGCCTAAAAGACGTAAGCGGTGAGCAACAGCAAGAATATTTCTGCAGCCCCCAGAGAAGAAATCCGAAAGGAAACGAAGGAAACGATGTGGAAGCGTTCCAAGGTACACCCCTCCATAGGGGAGAGAAGGAGAGGTGTGGAGAAGGCGTACCTTTTCAGGAAAGCGGTGGCAGAGACCTTCAAAGACTTTTCCTTCCCCCACCAGCGGAATGACGTCTACAAGAAGGGGGAAGTTTTCGTCTCTGGCGCACTCAAGGAGTTCTTCAAGGATAAGAGCCGCAAAAGAATCTTCTCCGTAACCATTGCTCAGGCAGAGCATTCGCTTTTCCATAGCTCTGTTTTATGGTATCCTAAGAAGAACTGCGAGTAAAGAGGAGGTTATGCTTCCTTGCGCTGGCCAGGGATTCTTACGTACTTTGCTGACTATCTTCCGGTAACCCCTGCAACACCCCTTATTACCCTCGAGGAAGGAAACACGCCGCTCATTCGTTCTTCGTCCCTTGAGAAACGTCTCAGAGTAGGCGCGCTTTTCTTTAAGTTTGAGGGTATGAACCCCACAGGATCTTTTAAAGACCGGGGCATGGTTGTAGCTATCGCAAAGGCAAAGGAAGAGGGAAAAGAAATCGTCATGTGCGCTTCAACTGGGAATACTTCAGCTTCAGCGGCAGCATACGCCCGACGAGCAGGACTTTCCTGTATCGTCCTCATACCTCAGGGAAAAATCGCCCTTGGCAAGCTCTCCCAGGCTCTTATGCATGGGGCACGAGTCCTCGCAGTGCGGGGGAACTTTGACGATGCCCTGCGCCTTGTACGTTTCGTCACCGCTCACTACCCGGTAGCCCTTGTGAATTCGATTAACCCTTACCGTATAGAGGGCCAGAAGACTGCGGCTTTTGAAGTTGTAGAGTGGCTTGGAGGAGTTCCCGATATTCTTGCCCTCCCCGTAGGAAATGCGGGAAACATTACAGCTTATTGGAAGGGTTTTAAGGAGTTTTTTGCACGAAAGAAAATACGCACGCTTCCAAGGATGTTTGGCTTCCAAGCTGAGGGGGCTTGTCCCCTTGTTCTCGGAAGGCCTATAGAGAATCCCCAAACTGTGGCAACGGCTATCCGCATTGGAAATCCGGCAAGCTGGAAAGGTGCAATTGCTGCCCGCGATGAATCTCAAGGGCTCATTGATGCAGTGAGTGATGCGGAAATTCTCCTTGCCCAGCGTATGCTTGCCGAGGAGGAGGGAATTTTCGTGGAACCAGCCTCAGCAGCATCCCTTGCAGGAGTTCTGAAGAAGGCAAGAGAGGGGGTATTTGAGGGCAGAGAAACGATTGTCTGCGTCCTGACCGGTCACGGCCTTAAGGATCCAGATATCGCCATGAAGCAGAACGAGGGGAAGATTGAGGAAGTGGAAGCTCGGGAAGAAGAGGTTGTCACTCTTCTTGGTCTTCGAGGGGAAGGGCAATGAAACTCTACGTTGAGGCGCCGGCAACGACTGCGAATCTTTCCTGTGGATTTGACGTTTTGGGTCTTGCTCTTCATCTCACATATAGAGTTGAGGTTGAAACCTTGGATGAAGAGACATTCGTCATCACGCATCACGGAGAAGGGGAAGGCGTGATTCCTGAAGGTAAGGAAAACCTCTTCTTCCAAGCAGTTCAAAGAACATGGGAGTACCTTGGGTTTCGAGGCTTTGGGCTCAAGGCGAAGGCCTGGAACTCTATTCCTGTAACGAGAGGTCTTGGAAGCAGCGCGGCCTGCATTGTAGCAGGTGTGGCGGCAGCAAACGCCCTGTGTGGGGGGAACCTGAACCTTGAGGATATGTTGCAGATAGCTGTTGCCTTAGAAGGGCATCCCGATAACGTTGTCCC
Source organism: Candidatus Caldatribacterium thermophilum (assembly GCA_039638315.1). Lineage (GTDB taxonomy): Bacteria > Atribacterota > Atribacteria > Atribacterales > Caldatribacteriaceae > Caldatribacterium > Caldatribacterium thermophilum. Next base: position 2,718 of record JBDIWL010000122.1, read on the forward strand.
GGCATTCGTGGGTGGTTTCACTATCGCCCTTACCAAAAATGGCGGTATCCTGCACCAGAGGTTTCCATTCACTCTTCCAGTGTACCTTTACATTCTTGTTCCTGACTATCTCCTGAGTACTGAAACCATGCGGCAGGTTCTTCCAGGCTCCTACTCAAGGGAAGACGTGGTTTTTTCCCTTGGGCACCTGGCTTTTCTCCTTGGGAGTTTCTTTAAGGGGGATATAGAGGGCTTTCTCTGTGCTCTTGAGGATCGCATCCATGAGCCGTATCGAGAAAAGCACATCAAAGGATTTTCTGAGGCGAAAGCGTACATTAAGAAAAAGGGAATTGGTAGCGCAGCGATAAGTGGTTCAGGACCAACGATTCTTCTGCTCCTCCTCAGGCCTCTTGAAGACGAAGAGGAGAAAGAACTTAAGGAGATTTTTTCTTCCTACGGTGTCTGCGTGAAGGTGCAAAGAGTCCACCCCCGGGAGGAAGGCGTGAGGGTTGTCATCCTATGAGCCTCATTGTTCAGAAATACGGTGGATCTTCTGTTGCGGACCTTGAACGTATTCAGAGAGTAGCTTCCCGAATCCGGAAGTACTTCCTCGAGGGACACGATGTTGTCGTTGTCGTTTCAGCAATGGGGAAAACCACCGATATGCTCCTTGCAATGGCAAAAGAACTCCACCCCTTTCCCCCGGAACGGGAAATCGATATGCTCCTTGCAACTGGAGAACAGGTCTCTATTGCCCTTCTCTCCATAGCCCTTTTTGCCCAAGGTGTTCCCTCCATTTCCCTCACTGGAGGACAGGCGGGCATCATCACCACCGACACGTATACCAAGGCTCGTATCCTCCGGGTGGAGGTTGCGCGCATCCTCCGCCACCTTGGGGAAAGAAAAGTTGTCATTGTTGCAGGCTTTCAGGGAATCACGGAAGGAGGAGATATCACTACCCTTGGCCGGGGAGGGAGCGATACTACCGCCTGTGCCCTGGCTGCGGCCCTGCACGCTGATGTGTGTGAAATCTACACAGACGTTGAAGGTGTCTTTACGGCAGACCCACGTATTGTCCCAGAGGCTCGAAAAATCCCTCGCATTTCCTACGACGAAATGTCGGAGATGGCTTGTCTTGGGGCCAAAGTACTGCAGCTCCGAGCGGTTGATTTTTCCCGGCTGTACAGAGTCCGGGTTCACGTTCGTTCGACTTTCTCGGAGAACGAAGGAACGTGGGTAGAGGAGGTGGAAAATATGGAGGATGCCAAAGTGCGAGCCATAACCCACAGCCTCGATGTGGTGAAGGTCGTGCTTCTTGGGGTTCCTGATAGACCTGGGGTAGCAGCTCTCGTCCTGCGGACTCTTGCTGACTGTGCTGCGTCACTTGACATGATTATCCAAAGCGAAGGTCGAGAAGGGAAAAAGGACATTGCCTTTGTGGTTCCCAGAGAGGATGAAGGCAAGATCCGTAAGGCCCTTGAGGACCTGCGACGAGTTCTCTCCTTTGAGGATGTTACCTTTGATGAGGGAGTGGGAAAAGTATCAGTTGTGGGAGCAGGTGTGGCAAGCGATCCACGCATTGCTTTCCGTATGTTTGATACCTTGGCCCGTCTTGGGGTGAATATCGACATGATCAGCACATCAAACCTCCGCATCTCCTGCCTCATCCCGAAGGATCGGGTTACTGAGTCTGTACGAGCACTCCATGAGACATTTATAGAAGATAGCGAGGTGACGCTCCGTGAAGGCTCTTAAGGTCGCAGTTGTTGGTGCCACAGGTGCTGTGGGTCAGGAAATGCTTCGTATCCTCGAAGAACGCCAGTTCCCTGTTCGTGACTTGAAACCTCTGGCTTCATCTCGCTCTCTCGGGAAGAAAGTCCGCTTCAAAGGTGAGGATATCCCTGTCGCGGTTTTGGAACCCTCAAGCTTCACCGGGTGCGATCTTGCCCTTTTCAGCGCTGGGGCCTCGGTGAGCAAAGAATTTGCTCCTCACGCTGTTGCGAGCGGCTGCCTCGTAG
>JBDIWL010000123.1:0-4705 GCA_039638315.1 Candidatus Caldatribacterium thermophilum
GAAGGCAAAAACGTGCATTCTCGAGAAACCTATGTCCTGGCAAAACTGGACTGTTGCCTCAAAATCCTCTTGTGTTTCACCCGGGAACCCAACGATAACGTCTGTTGTGATGGCCGCCTGGGGACATAAAGACCGCACCATCGCTACGGAATCTGCATACCTTTCTGCAGAATACCCTCTTCGCATCCTTTCAAGAATCTTGTTGCTTGCGCTCTGAAGCGGTAAGTGGAGATGTGGACAGACCCTGTTGCCAAGAGCAAAGTATCGGTTGGCAAATTCCTCCGAAAGCAGGTAAGGCTCAAGAGAGCTCAAGCGGAAGCGGGTGTTCTCTGTATGCGCAACGAGGAATTCCACAAGGTCGATCAAGTTCCCTTCATTCGTGTCTCTTCCAAAATATCCAAGGTTCGTCCCGCAGAGAACAACTTCCCGGACTCCTTGTTCGGCAAGGTGGTGAACCTCTCGGAGGATATCCATAAACTTCCGACTGCGTATTCCTCCCCGAAGGTGTGGAACAAGGCAGAAACTGCAAAAGTGGTCGCATCCCTCCTGAACCTTAACCCAGGCTCGAGCTCGTGGAGGGTTGGGAAAAGGCGGTAGAACAAGAGGTACTCCAAATTTTTCCGCAAGAAGCTGACAAATGGCCTTCTCTTTTTCCCTCTCGGTAAGAACTACAACTTGTCCTCCCAGGAAGGTGTGTTCTGAGTCTTTCCAGAGTTTTGCGCAGCACCCTGCGAGAACCACAAGACCCTGGGGATTTTTACGGATAGCCCGACGAATGTACTGACGGGTTTTACGCTCTGCCTCTTCGGTTACCGCACAGCTGTTCACGATGTAGCAATCTGCTACCTCGTCAAAGCCGACGACCGTGAGCCCCGCTCTCTCGAAGGCAGCAAGGAGGAGATCGCTTTCAGCTTGATTTACCTTGCACCCAAGCGTTTTGATACTGACTCGCATGATGTGCCTCCAAAAAAGCAGAGAGAATTGCGGCTCCAAAGATTGCCGCTGTTTCACTTCGAAGGATGCTTTTCCCCAGGGATACCAAGTATGCTCCTCGAGCATAGAGCTCCTGCTTCTCCCTCTCTGTCAGGTCTCCTTCAGGACCTACTATGAGACTCAGGGGATATCGAATACCACCTTCTTGGAGGAACACAAAGAGGTTCTTACCCAAGGGATTGGCGAGAAGTACCGTTCCTTTTGCCGATGTTGCGAGAGAGGAGAGGAATTCCTCCCAGGAGCGACATACTCGTATCACTGGGAACCAAGTCCTTCCTGACTGCTTGCAGGCGCTGAGGGCAATACGTTCAAGGCGCTTCATTTTCTCCTCCGAAAGGCTTTCTTTTATTGACCGTTCTGCAGGAAAAAACCCAATTTCTGCTACTCCTATTTCCGTCAGTTTTTCCACGAGCCATTCCATACGGGTGGGACTTTTCAGAAAACTCTGCCACACACAAAAGGCAAGAGGAGGTGCTTCTTCTTTGACCTTTTCCACAACGAGCACAGAAGCTTGTCCCCTGTCTTTTCCTTGGAAGATGCCTCGGTACACTTCTCCTTTACCGTTGCTTATGAGGATTTCCCCAGATAGAGGAATCCGTTGCACCGTAAGGTGATGTGTCTCCTCGGGGGAGAGCAGAATGCTTTCCCCTATTTGGGGCTCAGGATGAAAGAAGAACCGACTCATTAGCGTGTTTCCATGTTTCACTCCTCAGGATGGATGAAGGCTTCACGTAACCGATCGAAGAAACTCCCCTTCCGCGTGTCACCAGGAACCTCCCCTCGTTCAATTTCCAGGAGTCGCTCAAGGAGCTTCCGGTGTTCTCCAGTTACAACCTTTGGAACGTAGAGCCGTACCCGGAGGATTTGGTCTCCTCGTACTCCGGTACGAGGATCGGGAAGGCCTCGTCCACGAAGACGTAAAAGAGTTCCACTTTCCGTTCCCGGAGGAATACGAACTTTTTCATTCCCTTGAAGGGTTGGAACCTCCACTTCATCCCCAAGAACAAGTTGCGTGTAGGTCAAAAGGAGATCATAGTACAGGTCTTGGCCTTTCCGCTCAAGGAATCGATGTGGCTTAACCTTTACGAGGACATAGAGATCCCCTGGGGGTCCCCCATTCTCGCCTGCACTTCCCTCCCCAGAGACTCGAAGACGATACCCTGTGTCCACTCCGGGAGGAATCTTGATTTTCATTCTCCGTTCCTTTTGAACTTTCCCCCGACCCCGGCAGGTAGGGCATGTCTCTTCAATCACCCATCCCCGACCCTGGCAATACGGACATGGGCGGGAGGTGATGATGGAGCCAAAAAATGATGTCTGTGTATGGCGTATTTCTCCGGTACCGCGACAGTTTCCACAGGTAACCCTTCTTCTCCCTCCAATTCCCCGACAGTCTGGACATTCTTCAAAACGCCGGAAAGCGACCTCCTTTTCCGTCCCAAAAGCAGCCTCTTCAAATTCCAGGGTTACCTCTACGGTGATATCCTCACCCCGTACTGGGCGTGCTGCCTTTTCTCTTCGGCGTGTCTGCGTACCGGACCCGAAAAAGAAATCGAAAATATCACCAAATCCCGTAAACTCCCGGAAAATATCAAAATCTGGTCCGAAACCGCCGTATCCTGTCTGGGTTTCCCCTCCAAAAGCTGCGTGTCCGAAACGATCGTACAGAGCTCGCTTTTCCGGGTCAGAGAGAACCTGGTAAGCCTCGTTGATTTCCTTAAAGCGCTCTGCAGCCTCTTTATCACCTGGATTCACGTCAGGATGGTACTGGCGGGCAAGACGGCGGTATGCCTTTTTAATTTCTTCCTGTGTGGCGTTGCGGTCAACTCCCAGGATTTCATAGTAATCCCGCTTCATTCCTTCACCCACCTTGAAAGGACTTTCGCACAAAAAAAGCCCCATATCTCCAGGAGATATGGGGCTTTCAGAACTACTTCCCTTCGTCGTCCACTACCCGGTAATCTGCATCAACAACATTGTCTCGGGTACTCTGAGAGGAGTACCCACTTGACGCACCACCTTGTGCTGCCCTCTGGTAGAGTTCTTGAGCCATAACGTGTGATGCGGACTGGAGATCGTCCATCTTGCGACGGATATCGGCTACGTCGGTTCCTTTAAGGGATTCCTTCAGGGCGTTCAAAGCACTTTCGACCCGAGAACGCGTACCTGGTGAGAGTCTATCCCCAGATTCACGGAGTGTTTTCTCTACAGTGTAAATGAGGTTGTCTGCCTGGTTGCGGAGTTCGGCCTCTTCTCTCTTGCGCCGGTCCTCTTCGGCGTAGAGTTCGGCTTCACGAATCATTCGTTCGATTTCTTCTTTGGTCAAGCCACTTGAAGCTTTTATGGTTATGGCTTGTTCTTTTCCTGTGGCGAGATCCTTTGCCGAAACGTGCAGGATACCATCAGCATCAATGTCGAATTTTACCTCAATCTGTGGTACACCACGGGGTGCTGGCGGTATTCCAGTGAGCTGGAAACGACCAAGGGAGAAGTTATCTTTGGCCATGGGTCGTTCTCCTTGGAGGACGTGAATCTCAACGGTTGTTTGGTTATCTGCTGCGGTGGTGAAAATCTGGCTCCTCGAAACCGGAATGGTTGTGTTCCGTTCGATGATTTTCGTGAAGACACCACCGAGGGTCTCAATACCTAAGGAGAGAGGTGTTACGTCAAGGAGAAGAACGTCTTTGACTTCTCCCTTGAGAACGCCAGCCTGTATTGCAGCACCCATTGCCACGACTTCATCTGGATTGACACCTCGGCGTGGCTCCTTCTTGAAGATCTTCTCCACAATTTCCTGGACCTTAGGCATGCGGGTCATGCCACCAACGAGAATTACTGCGTCAATGTCCTCAGGTTTCAGGCCAGCATCGCGAAGTGCCTGTTCACATGGTCCGATGGTCCGCTCGATAAGGTCTATGGTTAGCTGTTCCAGTTTTGCCCGGGTAATGGTCATAACAAGGTGCTTCGGCCCAGTGGCATCAGCCGTTATGAAGGGTAAGTTGATTTCGGTCTGTAAGGCTGTGGAGAGTTCGCATTTTGCCTTTTCTGCAGCTTCTTTCAGGCGCTGCAAGGCCATCTGGTCTCCTCGGAGATCGATTCCCGTGTCCTTGCGGAATTCCTCAATAATGTAGTCCATGAGCCGGCGATCGAAATCGTCTCCGCCAAGGAAGGTGTCTCCAGCAGTGGCCTTTACCTCAAAAACACCGTCACCTATTTCGAGAATGGAAATGTCAAAGGTTCCACCACCAAGGTCGTATACGGCGATGACCTCTTCCTTACCCTTCCCAAGTCCGTAAGCCAAGGCTGCTGCAGTGGGTTCATTGATGATACGTTTCACATCAAGGCCGGCAATTTTCCCTGCGTCTTTTGTGGCCTGTCTCTGGCTATCGTTGAAGTATGCTGGAACGGTGATGACCGCTTCTTGGATTTTCTCGCCTAAGTATTCTTCAGCGTCTTCTTTGAGTTTGCGAAGAATCATGGCTGAGATTTCTGGCGGGGTGTAGATGCGGTCCCCTACTTTGACGCATGCTTCCCCATGTTTCCCAGGGACGATTTCATAAGGAAGCACCCTCCGGGCTTTTTCAACCTCGGGGTCGTCGTAACGGCGACCCATAAGCCGTTTGATGGAAAAAATGGTATTTTTGGGATTTGTGATAGCCTGTCTTTTAGCCAGTTGTCCTACGAGGATTTCTCCTTGCTTTGTAAACGCTAC
>JBDIWL010000124.1:0-4659 GCA_039638315.1 Candidatus Caldatribacterium thermophilum
GGCGCACAATCGCCTCGTCCATCTTATCCCCTGCCACCCGCACAGATTGACTCACCACAATACCCCCAAGGGAAAGCACCGCAACGTCGGTTGTGCCCCCACCGATATCGATAACCATGTTCCCTGACGGTCCGGTAATATCAAGCCCAGCTCCCAAGGCAGCTGCCATTGGCTCTTCAATAAGGTATGCTTTCCGCGCTCCTGCGTGATACGCTGCATCAAGGACAGCTCGCTTTTCGACCTCTGTTCCCCCGGAGGGGACACAGATGACCACATCGGGCTTAAAGAGGCTCCGCCCGCACACGCGCTGAATGAAGTAGGTGAGCATTTTTCGGGTAATTTCGTAGTTACTGATGACGCCATCGCGCAGGGGACGATGTGCCACAATGTGTTCTGGGGTCTTGCCAATCATCTCCCAGGCTTCTTTTCCAACCGCAAGAATCTGGTTTGAATCCTTGGCAATAGCCACAACTGAGGGCTCATTGAGGACAATCCCCCGCCCATGGAGGTAGATAAGGGTTGTTGCTGTTCCAAGGTCGATACCAAGCCGCTTATTCCACATGTGCACTCCCCCTACTGTTCGCGCACCCGCTCAACAGATGCACCAAGAGACCGCAATTTCGCTTCAAGGTCCTCATATCCCCGATCAATGTGGTGGACACCGTACACTTCCGTTGCTCCCTCTGCAGCAAGACCAGCAAGGACAAGGGCTGCACCGGCCCGAAGATCCGTCGCCGTAACCTGTGTCCCGGTGAGTTTCTCTACTCCCACGACCACAGCACTTCGTCCTTCAACCTGAATCTTTGCCCCCATCCGCTCCAGTTCCCCCACATGGGCAAAGCGACTCTCAAAAACGGTTTCGGTAATGACGCTGACTCCATCGGCAAGGCAGAGAAGGGACATGAACTGCGCCTGCATGTCCGTTGGAAAACCAGGATAGGGCATGGTCTTAATGTTCGTCGGCCTTGGCCGGTAGGGCATGGTCACACGAACAGCGTCTTCAGCCACCTTTTCAATTCCTGCCCCAACCTCTTCGAGTTTCGTCAAAACGGAACGAAGGAGTGACGTTTCCACGCCCTGTACCACCACATCACCCCGGGTAATAGCCGCAGCCACACAAAACGTACCCGCCTCTATACGATCGTTCATAATGGTGTACTCGCACCCCTTGAGGTCCTTTCGTCCCCGCACAACAATAGTATCCGTACCTGCTCCGTCAATTGAGGCTCCCATAAGGGAAAGGAAACGGGCAAGATCGACCACTTCAGGTTCCCGAGCGGCATTGGCGATTACCGTTTCGTCTTCAATGGTCGCAGCAAGCATCATAACGTTCTCCGTTGCTCCAACACTTGGAAAGTCAAAGTATACCTCCCCTCCGTGGAGCTTTTCCGCCCACGCCTCAATATACCCGGAACGCATGGAAACACGAACTCCAAGGTGGGCAAACCCCTTGAGGTGGAGATCAATGGGGCGAGACCCAATAGCGCATCCTCCAGGAAGAGGCACCTGGGCCCTTCCAAGACGAGAAATCAGGGGTCCAGTAACGAGGAAAGAAGCTCGCATTTTCCGAATGAGCTCATAGGATGGCTCAAATCCAGAAAGGGTTGCCGGAAGAATACGATACGAGTGGCGCCCGATTCGCTCAATCTTTACCCCAAGACTCTCAAGAACCATGACCATGGTCTGCACATCGAGAAGGTCCGGAACGTTGTGGATAACGGAGGGTTCTTCACTCAAAAGAGTAGCAGCAAGGATGGGCAAGGCAGCGTTTTTTGACCCCCCCACCGTAACGCTCCCTGTAAGAGGTCGCATACCCAAGATACGGAAATACTCCTTCACGTCACTCTGGCTTTTTGGCTCTTCCATACCACGCTAATTATACTCAATCTTCCCCGTCCTCGCTATCCTCTCCCTGACCCTCTCGAACCGGAGATGGCGCACTGGAAAAGGAGAACTCCACCTTGCCACCTTCAGAGAGAACGAGCACGGCGGAGAACTTTTTCCCCTTCTTAGAGCGGAAACCCGAAATCTTCCCCGTTTTTCCTGTTGCCAGGAGTTTCTGCACGTGCTGTCGGGAAATTTTCTTCCCCGAGATCGTCTTCCATACCGTAAAGGGACACCCCTCCTTCCACCGGGAACAGTTGAAAGCCTTTTTGTTCTCGTACACCGGTGCTCCACAAAGAGGGCATGCCCCCACAGGGTTTCCCGAACCCATCATACGGCTCTTCGCCCCCCGGACATCCTCCGGGGCCTGGGATTTCACCTTTTCCACTATGCCGCGGGTGAGTTCCTTAATGCCCTCCATAAAGAGTTCCCGGGTAAACTGTCCTCTCTGGATTAAGTTGAGTTTCTTCTCCCACTCTCCGGTGAGCTGTGGGGACGCGAGTTCTGGTATAGGAATGCTCTCCACAAGACGGACAAGCTCCATGCCCTTTGGAGTAGGAACGAGTGTTTTCCCATCCCGTTCCACGTATCCAACCTCGATGAGACGCTCGATAATTGCCGCACGTGTAGCCGGTGTTCCGATGCCACTTTCTTTGAGAATTTCCCGAAGTTCCTCATCTTCAACGAAGCGTCCCGCCCCCTCCATGGCAGCAAGAAGGGTTGCCTCCGTGTACCTTGGAGGAGCCTTGGTTTCCTTCTCCTCGCTCCAGACCTTCACAACCTCCACAAGCTCCCCTCTGGGGACAGCAGGAAGAAATGCCTCTTCCTCCCGGGGGTAGAGCACCCGCCACCCTGCTTGAGCTAAAACCTTGGCTTTGCTCACAAACACTTCACCGGCAACCTCTGTCTTAATCGTTCGGTGCATCCAGGTAGCCGCAGGATAAAAAGCGGCAAGAAAGCGGCGTACCACAAGGTCCATGACTTTCCGCTCGCTCTCTCTCAGTACTTCCCAGCGAATGTCCTCCCCCGTTGGGATAATGGCATGGTGATCGGTGACTTTGCTCCGGTCAAAAACACGCTTATCCCGGAGCGCCTCCTTGGGCACAAGACCCTGCGTGAACTCGGCAAAGCCACACCGGGCGAGCATGGCAATGCTCTTTTCCACCTGTCCAAGGAGGTCTTCCGAAAGGTACCGGGAATCAGTACGGGGATAGGTGATGAGCTTGTAGTGTTCATAGAGGCGCTGCGCGATGTCGAGGGTCTGCTGTGCCGAGTAGCCAAAGAGTTTGTTTGCATCCCGCTGGAGCTCGGTAAGGTCGTAGAGCAGAGGGTGGGCTTCCTGGGTCTCGTGTTCAGAAAACTCCACAACCTTTCCAGGCTTTTTGTCGAGTTTCTCAAGAAGCAGCTCAACCTTCTCTTTCTCAAAGAGACGCCCACTCTCTCCCTGCCACTTGCCCACGTACTCAAGATCCCCATACCGGAAACGAGCAAAGACTTCCCAGTACGGAGTAGGACGAAAGTTTTGAATCTCCCTCTCCCGGTGGACAAGGATGGCAAGGGTTGGTGTCTGCACCCTCCCTACCGAGAGCAGAAGGCGGTACCGGGCAGTAAAGGCACGGCTCCCGTTGATGCCCACAAGCCAGTCTCCTTCAGAACGGCACTTTGCCGCCTGAGCAAGGAGCTCATATTCAGAAGCCGGCTTAAGCTGTGCGAAGGCTTCCTGAATAGCCTCCCGAGTCATTGAAGAAAGCCAGAGACGAAACACCGGTTTCTGCAAACCGAGAAACTCATAGATGTACCGGAAAATGAGTTCCCCTTCCCGCCCTGCATCGCAGGCATTGATGAGAGCCTCGGTATCCTCTGCCTCAGCAAGGGCTCGAATCACCTCAAGGCGCTTCTCCATTTTCTCAAGGGGTTTTAAACGAAAGACTTCCGGGATAATCGGCAAAAGCTCAAGGTCCCACCTCTTGAAGCGCTCATCGTAATCTTCAGGTTCGGCAAGGCCAACAAGGTGACCAAGCGCCCAGGTGATGCGGTACTCTTCGTTCTCCAGGTACTCCTTTCGGTCGGCAAATTTCCCCAAAGCCCGAGCAATGTCCCTGGCAACGCTCGGCTTTTCGGTGATGATAAGCCTCTTTCCCATCCACTCACCCCTTCACTCTTTCGCCGCTGGCCGCCGGTACGGCCGGTACGGTAAGGGTACGTACTCGACGGTGGGACGCTGCTGCGGAGGCTGCGGGTACAGCTCCATGAGCTCATAAATTTCCTCAGGGAGCCCCTCCTGAACTGGAAGGCCAAGTTCCCTCGCTACTGAGGGCGTAATGGGGAAATCATGGGTCCAACGTCCCTCGGAAAGAACCTGAGCGAGTTCTTTTGCCTTATCCTCGGGCATTTTATCCCGTACAAGGTCGAAAACCACCTGGTATACCTGACGTATGGCTTTTCGAGCAATATCCCCAAGAATAAGCGTTTCGTCACTCCGGTTTGGGTTGGGTTCCTCAAGGGCCCGCAAAATTGAGGCCGCAGGATACTGGCCATGGACTGTAGAAATTTGAGGGTCTACGGGACCAAGGACAGCATTGGGATCCATGACAATCTCATCAGCAGCAAGGGCAATCAGCGTTCCCCCCGACATGGCATAGTGGGGCACAAAAACCGTAACTTTTGCCGGATGCCGCTTGATAGCCCAGGCAATCTGCTCCGCAGCCAGGACCAGACCTCCGGGGGTGTGGAGAATGAGGTCAATGGGCATGTCAGGAGGGGTTAAACGAATCG
>JBDIWL010000125.1:0-4563 GCA_039638315.1 Candidatus Caldatribacterium thermophilum
CGAGGGAAGAAGGCAAGACGGAGAAGGTCTGCAGGGTCAAAGCGGGCCACAAGGTCTGTGTCGATACTTGCCAGAAGCTCCTCGAGACTCCTTCCGGCGTACAGACGGTCTCCCTGCTCAGCCAGGGCTTCGTAGAGGGCTACCGGGTGCACAAGGCCCCGGGAGATGAGAATCTCCCCAAGGAGCCCCCCACTTTCTCTCTGGATACGCAGGGCCTCCTCAAGCTCTTCTTTCTTGAGTATCCCCCGGGCAACGAGGATTTCGCCAAGGAGCTTTCGGGTCATAGCGGCCGCGTGCGAACAAGCTTCCGGTACAGAACGAGGCACCACACAAAGAGGGCAACACAGGCAATGGCAAAGAGGGGAAGCCGCCAGCGGGCGAAGACCGCTTCAGAGAAGAAGCCTGTCCTTGCAGCAACACGTGTTTCTCCCCAGCCTTGAGGCGTGAAAAAAGCGACGTTTCCAGCCATGGCGCGAAGAGTTGCAGCGCCCTTGAATTGCGTAAGAAAAGCGCTGTAAGCTACGTCCTTCCGGCCAAGGGGGGTGAGAATGAGCGCTGGTTTCCCAAGGAGTTTCTGGGCCACAAGGATTCCTGCCGGAGTATCCGGAGAAAGCGAAAAGGTTACAACGTCCGGTAGCGGTGCAAGGGTCAGAGTGCCATCCTTACGGGAAGCAGGAACCTGGGAAAGGAATGTGCCGTCTCTGTCGAGGATGAGGAAGTACTCTTGAAGCACCTTTGGCGGGGTGAGGAGCAGGCGGAAGTCCCAAAGCCGTGGCATTTTGAAGAGGTCCGTGAGGGTCAGGGGCGGAAGCGTGCGCCGCGCTTCAGGGAGGGTGTGCACGACTTCAAGGACGAGGGGAGTTGCGTCGATTTCCCGAAGGGTGCTGTAGAGCCGTGCCATAGCCTCGACTTCCTCAAGAGAGGGCTTCTCAGGAAGGATGACCCAGGCCTTTCCAGAGAAAAGCGTTGGAGCTTCGGCAAAGGTCACTGTGTCCGGAATTCCTTGGAAGGTCCCGGAGAAGTACGATTGTTCAAAAAGAGTTGCCACAAAGGGCATCGTCCCCCGCCGGCACTCACCCACTTCCGGAAAGTACGAGAAGACAATCTCAAGGGCATTCTCCCGTCCAAGAAGCCTCGGGGGAAGGAAGATAGCATCTCGCTCAACACCCTTTTGGGCTTTCCTCAGGATTCTTCGGGTGAAAACGAGGTTGCCGTTGAGGAAAACCTTAAGGAACGCTTCGCCTCTTGGGGTTTCTGGGGGAGGGGTACTTGAGGAGAGGAGGTTGAGGTAGAGAGAGGCAGGAATACCCCCAAGGTCCGCAAGGGTAAAGTACACCGTTTGCTTGAGCTCTCCGATACCCTCGAGGGTTACGCTCCGCATGCCAAAGTCCCGCAGGGTCCGCCTCGTTGCAAAGACAAGGGGCGTACTTTTTGTGGCGAAGGAGCGACCAACAAAGAGGGCAGGCTCTGCAAGGATACCTTCCACACCCCGTGGGGTCAAATAGAGCGTGGACCCAAGGAGTTCCACATCCCGAATGCCCCTTTCCCGGAGGACGATGTAGAGTTCCTTTGGGTCCTCTCTTTCAGGAAGCCTTGGGGGCAGAGTTTCGGTGACGACGTCCCGCCGGAGGCGTCGGAGAAAGGCAGAGAGTTTCAGGTACGCGGCAAGGAGTTCCCGGGAGGAAAGCTCCTCAGGGAGGAAGACCCGGAAACGGGATGCGGGGAAACGGAGGAAATCCCGAACGGTCCAGGAGGCTTCACCGAATGCTGCAACGAAACGGCTCCTTGCCCGGATGCGGACAAAGAGGTCCCGGGAGAGGAGGTCCTCGCAAAGGTTTTCGCTCCGCCCGAAATTTCCTTGAAAGGCGACCCAAAGGGTATCCTTGAGGGTCACCTGTCCTTCAAGAGGAGCAAGGGAGATAGACGTTTGGTGTTCCCCGGGACGAACTGGGAAAGTGGCAAGGAGCACACCTTCAGCGTACACAGAGAGTGTTGCCCCATGGGTAAGGGCTGAAGAAGCGACGTACTCAAGGACTAAGGTACTCTCCTTGAAACGCATTCCAGGGAGCACTGGAAAGTAGAGGGAAACGGTGGGTGCTGGACCTTCAAGGAGGATGTCTCCTGGGGTCCCGGTAATCTCCTCCAGGGTCCAGGAGAGGGGCATCGCCTCCCCCAGGCCGGAAGAAAGAACGCCAAGGCACAGGACAGCCAGAACGATGAGCGCATTCCGTTTCACAGCGTTTCCCCTCCTTCGAAACTGCACTCGAGTTTCTTGAAGAACCTCTTGAGGTGGGTGATGGCTGGTATGCGCCCCGGGTCTTCAGCGTGGATTCTCGAAAGGTGCAGGCTCAGCCAGTCACCAAAGGCCACGAGGGACAGGACACGACAGAGAGGCGATTTCCCCTCTGCCCAGACCTCGAAAGTCTTCATGCCTCTTTTTGCCACATGGCGAAGATACGCCCGAACCATGGTGGTGCAAAACACCGGTTCCTCCGGGTCGTGGAGCGCACAGAAGGCAAGAGGAGGGTTCTCCGGGTGGAAGAATCCGACGATTTCGTTGTGCATGGCTTCAGGAATGGTGCTGGCAAAGGCTACGTGTTTGGCGTTCTCGTTGCACTGGGTCTTGAAGCGCCAGGCGGCAAAATCCGTGTAGTGCTCAATGCCTATGAAGACCGGGATAACGTGGGCTATCTCCTGCGCTATGCGGTGGGGAAGACCCTCTGGGGAGGCGTATGTGGGAATGACCGCCTCAAGGTACTTCTGGGCTTCCTCAAGGTCCTGGAGAAAAGAGAGGGAAGGGAAGAGTGCCTCCAGTGCTCCAAGGAGTCCGCCAAGCATGTACCCCAAAGCGCAACGGGGTTGCAACCCCCCAGGGAGAAGGACAAAGATATCCCCTTCCCCTCTTTCCTTTTCAAGAGCGCCTCCCCGGGAAAGAAGGAGAAGGTGTGCTCTGCGTTTTCGCGCCTCTCGGGCAAGGGCAAGGGTTTCCTCGGTGTTCCCCGAGTACGTTGCAACTATGCAGAGGGTGTTTTCGCCAACCCAGGGGGGAAGGGGAGGAGAGGAGATAAGGGAGAGGGGAACAGGAAAACGGGGCACAAGGATACGCCCAAGAATTTTCCCTCCGATACCAGACCCCCCGATGCCACAAAAGAGCAAAGCTTTCAGGGGACTCCTGCAGGGTTTCGGGACAGCGTTTTTCCCTCTCTCATATCCCTCAAGAATCTGCTTTGGGAAAGCGTGAAGGAGCGACTCCACAGGCAACCCCCCTTTCCTCTTGTATACCAGAAAAATGCTCCTGAGGAAAGGGGGGAATGGGTTATTCACGGATGGGGAGCTTCGCCCCGTCGCGGAGGAAAAGGGGGATGCGTTCTATAGGGGCGTCAACGTCCACCCACTGACCTCCCTCGTAGACCACACCCGTGTACGGGTCGGTGAAACGGGCTCCTTTCGGAAGGTACACGGGTCTTCTTCGGACCCCTTCTTCAACCACCGGGGCAACGAGGAGGTCTGGCCCAAAGAAGTACTCATCCTCCACGGTGTAGCACTCCGGGTCTTCCGGGAATTCGAGAAAGAGTGGCCGCATGAAGGGTATGCCCTCTTCGTGGGCTTTGCGCATTCCCTCAAGGATATAGGGTTTCAGGCGTTCCCGGAGGAAGAGGAGCTCCTTGATGATTTCGTATGCTGCATCTCCGAAAGACCACACCTCATTCGGTCCTCCGGTGAGCTCCTCTGCCGGGCAGCGATTGGGGTCCTTGGGATAGGGAAGGCGGAAACCGTGGAGGCGAAAGATGGGGCAGAAGACTCCAAACTGGAACCAGCGGACGATGAGTTCCCGGAAACTCGGGCTTTCCGGGTCTCCGCCATAGAATCCCCCAATATCTGTAGTCCACCAGGGGATACCGCACACGCTCATGTTGAGCCCCGCTTTCACCTGCTTTCTTAAGGATTCGAAAGTCGAAGGGATATCACCAGACCACACCACGACCCCGAAACGCTGACTCCCAAGCCAGGCGCAGCGAATGAGGTTCACAATGTCCTGTTCTCCTTCGCTTCGCATGCCCTCAAAAAACGCCTGGGCGTAGAAGAAGGGATAGATGTTACTCACCTCAAGGCCGTTACCGAGGAAGTAGCGGAGGTTGTCGTAATCGTAGGGGAGTACGTTGTCGTATCCTAAGCCAGGCATGCCGAACTCTGGTTCTGCTTCGTCAAGCCAGAACATCTTGATGCCATAGCGGTAGTAGTTCTCCCGGACCTTCTCCCAGATGAACTTTCGGGCTTCGGGATTCGTGGCATCAAAAAGCGTTGTGATGCCCCGGAAGGTGAAGAGTATAGGGATACCCCGCTCGGTGCGGAGGAGGAGTCCCCTTCGGGCCATTTCCTGGTAGTTTTCGCTTTCAATGTCCACTGTGGGCCAGATGGAGACCATAACCTTCACACCGAGAGCCTCGAGTTCCTGGACCATCTTCCCCGGGTCGGGGAAAAACTTTGGATCGAACTTCCAGTCGCCCTGTTTGGGCCAGTGGAAAAAGTCAACGACAATCACTGAAAGGGGAAGTCCCCGTC
>JBDIWL010000126.1:0-4547 GCA_039638315.1 Candidatus Caldatribacterium thermophilum
GTGGATGAACTCCTTCTGGAGTTCTAAGAGGGCGATATCGGTGTCCTCAAGGATACTGTAGCGGGAGTCGCGTCGAAAGAGGATGTTTGGGCCAAGGTCAGTGAGGGCGATGGAGAAACCCTGACGGGTGAAGTTGACGGCGATGATGTAGAAGGCCCGGTCGTTCACCGTAAGGAGGATGGGCTTTCTCCCGGTTTTCGTGTCGGAGGTCCCGATTTCCTGGACGAGGTTGGAAGCCAGGAGTTCATTGATGATGTTTGTGATGGTGGGCTGGGTGAGGCCAGTGATGCGGGCGAGCTCGATGCGGGAGAGGGGCCCCTTCTTCTTCAAAAGCTGGAGCACAAGGGAACGGTTTTTAATCCTTACGTCGGTGAGGTTGTCACCAACCCAGGTGCTCTTTGGCATACGCTTCCCCTGTTCCATTATATCCCTGCTTTCCCTTCAGGACAATGCCAGCCCTTTCCCAGAGCCTTTCCCACTCCTCCAGAGTAAGGTCCTCGGCCCTTTTCCCTTCCATTCCCTCTGGGATTGCCGTCTCAGGGAGGAGGTTCCTCAGGGTTTTTCGGCGAAAGCGGAAAGTCCCAAGGACGAACCGGAGGAATTCGGGGAAGTCCTCTGGCACCGTGGGCTTTCGTTGACCGCGGAGAAGAAGCGAGTACACTCGGGGAATCGGACGAAAGGCCTGTGGTGGAACCACAAGAAGCCGCTCAACGGAGAACACTCGTGCTATCCCAACGGACAGAGGATTGCCCTTCCCTTGCGGGGGAAGGGAAAGGAGCCTTTCCCCAAACTCGTACTGCACCATGACGACGAAGCGCTCCCAGCCGATGTCTCGGATGGTCTCAAGGAGCCGAAGGAAAAAAGGTGTGGATATGCCGTAGGGGAGGTTAGCCACGCACTTGCGCGCTCCTGCCGGGAAAGGGGAAAGGAGAGCCACAAGATCCGCCTTAAGGACATCCTGTCCTATGAGAACGACATTTGCCGCATCCCTGAGGTGTTCCTTCGCCTGGGCAAGGAGGAGGGGATCCACCTCAAAACCCACAACCCATCCTGCCTTTTGCGCAAGGAGTCTCGTGAGTGTTCCCTTGCCCACCCCAACCTCAAGGACAAGGTCCTGGGGCGAAAACGCCCCAGCCTCAACAATGCACTCGAGAACCTTTCTGTCTACGAGGAAATGTTGCCCGAGTTTGCTCCTTCGCACCTCTACGTATCCCTTTTTTCCTCTGTTGCCAGGTGGTCCGGGAAAAAGTAGTCACAGCGATCCACAGGTTGCGTTCGTTCCTTCTTTTCTCCGAGAAGGCAGCGGTAGATGCCCCTCTTTTTCGGTTCCGGATCGCAGTGGCGGCACACCTGGCATAATCCCTCTGGATTGTACAAGGGTATCTCACCCCCTTTCTCCGAGTTCTGACCAGTCCACGCTCTCCACTTCGACATCTATTCTTTGGGGTGTGAGGCCAAGGCGGAGCTCCAGGGCCTCGAAAACGTTGCGCTGCACGCGTTGCGCAACTGCCAGAAAAGAAGGAGAAAAAGGACTCACCGTTACCCTCAGACGAATAACGAGGTCTTCCGCATCAAGGGGGACTTTCTCTCCTTGGGAGAGGGCGGTTTCACCGCGGAAGAGTTCAATACCCCTGAGGAGGTGGTCAAAGTCGCTCCGGACTCCTTCTGTTTCGCTTGCCGCTCGGGCGACGACTTCGGCTATGGTGGTGCTGCTGAGGCGGATTGTACCGCTGCCGTTCATCGGGCTGCTCCTTGGAGCTGTGCGAAAATGTACTCCACCGCCTCTTCAGGGTCCGAAAAAGATGGAAAGAAGTCCCTTCTCCCCCGGTGGTCTTCGATGGTCCAGGTGGCAACCCCAGCGAGAATTTTCCCCATGCGAAGGGCAAGGGCTATTTCGCTGAGCGTCCCTGCCTGGCCTCCGCAGGCGATGAGGGCGGATGAGGCGGCAACAAGGACAAAGTTTCGGGCCTCTCCAAGGCCCGTGGCGATGGCAAAGTCAACAAAAGGGTTCGCATCGCTGGGAGAGTACCCGGGGAGAATGCCGATGGTGGTTCCCCCTGCTTCCTTTGCCCCCCGACAGGCAGCCTCCATCACTCCTCCAAGGCCTCCACAGAGGAGCACGCCCCCTCTCCTGGCGATGCCCCTCCCAATCTGGTACGCCAGGGTGAGGATGGGTTCTTCTGGAGCGTGCTGTCCGAGGACGCCAATGTACCACTTATGTCTCGTAGCCGAGGTATTTCCTAAGGTCATCGGGCTTCAGGTTCTCGAGGAATTGGCGGAACTCCTCTATCTCCTTGTCGTCGATTTCCCCCATGGCGACCGTCGTAGAACTCCGAATCTCTTCGGAGATGTAGATGGGAGCCCCCATGCGCAGCGACAGGGCAATGCCATCGCTTGGACGGGCATCCACGGTGACTTCCCGGCCGTCGATTTTGAGGTAGAGAAGAGCGTAAAAGGTGTTGTCAACGATTTTGGTAATCACGACCTTTTCCAGCTCCCCACCCATGCTCCGGATGACCGAGGCCATGAGGTCATGGGTGAGGGGGCGGGGGGTCTGCACTCCCTGGAGACCAAGGAGTATTGCCTGGGCCTCGAAAAGACCAATCCATATGGGGAGGCTCCGCTTCTCCTCTTCGTCGACGAGGATGACGACGGCCATGGCGCTTTTTTGGTCAAACATGAGACCCTGAACCTTCATTTTCAGCACGGCGCTCACGCCCTTTCTCCACCTACTATTATACCCCTATGAGGGTTTTTCTCAATGGAGGACGAAAGAAGGTGGTACTGTTAGAACTTTTTCCAGGGCATGTTTTCCGGTAATATAAGCCAAGAGATGAGGGTGGGGGGTGGTACGATGCTTGTGCGGACTAAGGTTCGTCTTGGCTTTGTGGTGCTTGCTCTCCTTGCTGCTCTTGGGGGGATTGTGGCTTTGCTCTCCCTTTCTCGGGTCTCTTCGTCTTTTGGGGTTGTTGAGGAGTCCGTGCCCCTTGTTGCAGCGCTCTCCCGGCTCAAGGACCTGGTCGCCCAGAACGAAAGCCTTGTCGCTGCATACCTTGCTGAAGAGAACGTGGGACTCCTTCCGGAGAGGGAAAAGGGCTTTGCCGAAGTTCGGGAACGCTTCCTGGGGTACCTTGAGGCGTTCCGTCTGGGGAGCGAAAGCGACGCTTTTCGGAACTCTCCGTATTTTGCTTCCTGGGAAAGGGAGGCCTTTCCGTACCGGATTCACGCGCTTCCAGAGGGAAGCTCTCTCCTTGCGAGGCTCAAGGAACTCGAGGGAGCGTATCTCGATTACGAGGAAAAAGCGGCGAGGGTCCGGGATATACACAGAGAGTACCTTACGGTGCTCCGGGAGAGGAACGAAAAAGCCGTTGCCATGGATGAGCCCTCGAAGGTCATGTTGCAGTTCACAAAACTCGTAGATGATTCCATGAAAAAGATTGCCAAACCGGCCAATGACACTTTCTTTTTCGTTCTCCGGTACCTGGCTCATTCTGACCCCCAGGGCGAACTTCCCGGATTCATCGATTTCTCCATCCAGAGTTTTGAGGAAAGCGTCAAGGCGTCAACTGTGCTCTCTGAGGAGACCAAGAGCACCCTTATTGAGAAGGTCCGGGATTTCCAGGCAAAGTGGAGAGAACTCTTTGCAGCCTCTCAGGCATCGGGGAAGGAACGGGAGGAGAAGTTCACCGAAGTGTACCGCTCCTTTAGCTCCCTGAACGCTGCCTTGGAGAAGCTCCGCCCAAGCCAGATGGTGGAGCGCCTGAACACCGTGAACCAGGAGCGGAAGAACTACCTTCTCCTTGCTGGGGAGAAGCAAAAGGAGGCACAGGGCAAGGTCGACGAGAGCATAGGAGCCTTTCGGAAATTCCTCGAAGAGGATTTCCCGAAAACCTATAGCGTCCTCACCACCCAGAAGCTCCTCAATGAGCACTGGAACCCCTTTGAGGAGGGGTGGCACGAGACGGTGGCAAAAACCGAGCGGATTATGGCGCTTCTTGAAGAGAACGAGAGGGCCCTCGAAGTCATGCAGAAAGCTCGGGAGTCCCTGGCGAAAGCCATGGAGGCGGTGAACCAGGAAGTTTTTGCTCTTCTTGAAACCTCTCTCGCACAGGTTGGGGAAATGAGTAAGAGCTCGTCCCGTCTCCTCTACGGGGTCGTTGCCCTTGTGGTCGCCCTTGCTCTGGTTTTTGGGTTTCTCCTCTCCCGGAGCATCACCTTGCCCATTGGGGAAGCCCTGGCTTTTGCGGCGACCCTTGAGCAGGGGAACCTGACCCATGAGGTAGGACAGAAAAGGAGTGACGAGCTTGGGCGGCTCCTTGCTTCCCTTGGAGGAGCTGCCCAGTCCCTTCGGGGGTTCTTACGGGAAGTTGCCCATGCTGCTCAGGCTATCATTGAGGGAATGGGTCGTCTTGAGCACACCTCCCGGGAAATCGCCGCAACCGGTGACCAGATTGCCCAGACCATTGCCCAGGTGGCCAAGGGTTCTGAGGAGCAGAGCCAGAACCTCAACATGGTCTCCCAGAAGATGGAAGGGTTGCTCACCGAGA
>JBDIWL010000127.1:0-4524 GCA_039638315.1 Candidatus Caldatribacterium thermophilum
AAGCGAACAGCCGAGAAGCCACATGCTTCTATGAATTCCTCTGGAACGTAGCTACAGAAGTACCCTAAGGCTCCCATCGCTCAGAAGAGAATCCAAAAGAGTGTCCATGCAAAGAGTCCCAAAAGGACAACTGGAAAAAGAACAAGGAGTGCCCATCCAAGAACGAAAACCCCAAGGAGGAAGAAGAAAAGAAGGGCGAGACTCCCGAGAATGAAAGGGAAGAAAAATGGAAGAGCGTGGAGAAAGAAAGCTAAAAGGCCTACAAGCACAAGGAGCGCAAAAAGAGCAAGGATGCACCGCATCACTTTCCACCATCTCCCTCGGTAAGCGTCACAAGGAGCCGAGAAAGAGTTCGGGACGCAAAATCTGGAGGGAGAAACTGCGAGAGGATTGTTGTGGCGGTGACGTCCTGTCCCCAGAATCGTCGGTTGGCTTCGGTGTCCTCTACGATTTTTGTTCCTTCAAGGGAAACTCCAACGAAAATGCCTCGTGAAAGGGCATAAGCGTAGCACGGGGCGGAGAGCTCAGTATCCACTGTGGCCGAAAACCCTCTTCCCGTAGGCCCCAGGGCTACGGCAAAATTCCCTCCAAGAACGATGGTCTCATCCTGGGGTTTTCGCATGAAAAAGAGGACGATGTCCTGAGACTGTACCCCCACCTGGAGACCCACGTGCACCCCTCGTATCGTGTAAAAAGCTGGACCGAAAAGAGTTTCCCTACTCCTCCCACGGGCAAAGATTACCCCCCTTCCCTCGGCCACACCCACCAAGAGACCAATCCGTCTCACTCGAGGAAAGACGGCAATACCCCACGCCTTTGTGAAGAGAGGAGAGAGGATTTTCCGATCAACGGATTGCGAGAGTTCATAGAGCACCTCAATGGATTGGTTCAAAAGATCTTTTTCAGAGGCAAAGGCCAAGGGAACAAGTACAAGAACAACAGAGAACACCCCGACACAAAGGAAAAGCTTCACGCTTCGTACTCCTTTTCCGAAGGTCTCTGGTTTAAAAGGTATTTCATAACCTTTCCCGTTACCGTTTGAGGCAGGTCTGAAACGATCTCCACAAGACGAGGTACTTTGTACGGTGGGAGTCGTCTCTTGCAAAAGCTCACAATCTCTCTCGGGTCAAGGGCGTATCCTTCCTGAGGGACAATGTACGCCTTGACGACCTCCCCCCGGAGTTCCCGTTTCACCCCCACAACTGCAGCCTTTGCTACGCCTGGAAAATCAAGGAGAACTTCCTCAACTTCCTGAGGGTACACATTGAATCCGGAAACGATGATGAGCTCCTTCTTCCTCCCCTCGATGTACAGGACGCCTCGCTCGTCCATGCGTCCAAGGTCTCCAGTGAAGAACCAGCCATCCCGGAAAGAGCGGGCATTTTCCTCAGGATTTGCAAAGTACCCTGGGGAGATGGGGTCACCAGAGAGGATAATTTCTCCGACTTCTCCCTGAGGAACGTCATTTCCCTGGTCATCCACGATGCGAAGGTGTATGGCGTTAATGACCCATCCTGCCGATCCTGGAATGCGGACTTCAGGTGAGGGGTTCACCGAGACAACCGGTGAGGCCTCGGTAATGCCGTACCCTTCAATGATGCGCAGTCCAAAAGCGTTCTCGAAAGCTTCCCGAACCCGTGAGGGCAGGGCATCACCACCACAGATGAGGAGTCGCAGGGGGTGGAGGTCGAAGGATACCTTTTTTCTTGCTCCTGCAAGGATAGAGAAAACCGCAGGAACTCCAAGAAATACGGTAGACTGGTCCCTTTTGAGAGCGGTAACGAATTCCTCCAGGGGATAAAGGGAAGGAACAATGGTGAGCGTCATCCCTTTCATAAGTGGCAAGAGGTACGCGATGGAGAACCCGAAAACGTGGAACATGGGGAGGATGCCAAGCATGCGGTCTTCTGGAGAGATATCCACAAGGTCGAAGCAGCTGTCGATATCTGAGAGGAGATTCCAGTGGGTGAGCATGACGAGTTTTGGTACCCCCGTGGTTCCCGAGGTGGGGAAGATTGCCGCAACAGGACTTTCGAATTCTGGAACAGGGAGGGAAGAGGGGAGGAATCTCGAGGGGTAGGTGATTGTTCCATCTTTCCCCAGAAGGGCAAAGGGAATCTCGGGGTTCTGTGGTTCACTTTCTGTGAGGATGAACTGGGCGGAAGAGGCCTGAAGAACCTTGCGCTGCATATCCTCGGGCGTGCGAGGAGAGAGAGGGATAGGAATAACTCCCAGTGAGAGACAGGCAAGGTAAAAGCGCAAGGCGGGCCAGCTGTTTCCAACTGCGGTAACGACTTTCATTCCAGGCTGTACGCCTGCTTTTTGCATCGTTTTCTGTTCCTCTTCGATAATCTTTGGGAGATCCTGGTACCGGATGGATGCTCCCTGGAAGGAGATAGCCGTTTTATCTGGGTACTCCTTGGCGATGCTTTGTAGACGTTCGGGGATGGTCTCCATGCGTTCGTCCTCCTCTTTTCAACCTGCTTTCATTGTAGCACAGGAGACTTCTGATGGTATAATCTTTCCAAAGTTGGGGGATGAAACCTTGGGTTGGGGACGAGAAGTTTCCCGTTGCGATACCGAAAAGGAGATCTGTGTTGGGCTTCCGCTTCTTGACCTGGTTCTCTGTCTTGCCGAAGTGGCTGATTTCGTTTCCCCCGCTGTTTTTAAGCACCACTTGCGAGTAGCGTACCTTGCCTTTCGGCTTGGGGAGGTTCTTGGGCTTTCCCGTGAGTCCTGTGAGGTCCTCCTTTTCAGCGGGTTGCTCCATGACCTTGGGGCTTTTTCTTTGCGAGATCGTCTCGATGCGTTACATTTTGAATTCGCGAATCCCCACTACCACGCCTTTGTTGCCTATGCACTTTTTAAGGACTTTGAGCCTTTCAGTGCTATCGCTAATGTAGTTCGTTTCCATCATGTTCCCTGGGAGGAAGGCCGGGGGAGACAGTGGCAGGGTGTTGCGGTGCCTCTTGAAAGCCACATCCTTCACTTTGCCGATCGGGTCAGTATTGTGTGTTCCTTTCAGGAAGACCCTGTTGGGGAGGCGCAAGAAAGGGAAGGATTTTTGCGAGACTTCGTTCCCCATCTCTTTCATCCTGAAATTTTTGAGGCCTTTCGGAGCCTTTTGCGGAGAGAATACATCTGGCTCGATCTGGCCTCTCCTCATCTTCATCGCTTTGTGGGTCAGCTTGTTCCTCCTGGCAGGTTCTGTCTCGGTGCCAGGGATTTTCTTGCTTTTTCCCAAATGGTATCTCACCTTATTGATTTCCGTAGCCCCTTTACTGCTACCCACTCTGCTGGGGTTGCCCATGTGGCACACTTTCTTGGAAATTGCTGCGGTTTTTCTAAGACTCAGAATGACCTTTTCTTTGCTGCTGGTTTTCTCCATGACCTTGGGAAACTGGCTATCCCCCTTGAAATCTTGGAAAAACCTGGCGCCCTCACCCCGAAGGAAATGAACATCATGAAGACCCATGCGTATTACACGTTTTTAGCCCTCTACTGGATCCGTGGCCTGCGGGATGTAGCTCTTTGGGCTGCTGAACACCATGAGCGCTGCAACAGCAGAGGATATCCCTTTGGAAGAGCTGCGGAGGAACTTCTCTTTGAGTCCAAGGTTATGGCCGTTGCCGATGTTTTTACCGCTTTGGCTGAGGATCGACCATATCGTCGGGCCCTTCCTCCCCAACGCATTCGGGAAATCCTTGCAGATATGGCCCTTTCAGACGCTCTTGATAGAGGTGTTGTGGAGATTCTTTTGGACCGCTTTTCGGAAGTGTATAATACGTGCAGAGAGGCTCAGCGTAAGGCGGCTTCGGTGTATGATGTTTTCCGGAAAAATCTTGCGTCGTTTCCGTAGAGGGGGTGGTTGCGCGTGATGACGTGGTCGAGTAGCTACGCAGTAGGGGTGGATGTGATTGACGAGCAGCACAAGGAGCTCTTTTCCCGGACGAATCGCCTCCTTGAGGCCTGTCAGGAAGGAAGGGGGCGGGAAGTCGTTGGTGAGACTTTAAAGTTTCTTGAGGACTACGTGAAAACCCATTTTGCTACCGAAGAAAGCCTTATGGAGAAATACGCATATCCCGAATTCGTCGCTCACAAACAGCTCCACCAGGGCTTTACGGAGGCTTTTATGAAGCTTAAGGAGGAAGCGGCGAAAGGCACCGGTTTGACCCTGGTTACCCAGGTGAATAAGACTGTTGTGGATTGGTGGATACATCACATCCTTAAGGTGGATAAAAAACTTGGGGTTTTCCTTCAGGAGAAAATGACCCGCGGGTGAACTTTGCTACTCGGGTTCGCCTCAAAAAGGGGAAGGATAAGCGGCTCCTTTTGGGCCACCCCTGGGTGTACCGCGTAGACATCGATGCTGTGCGTGGTCCTGCCGCACCTGGGGACATAGTACTTGTGGAGAACCATCGGGGGAAACCCCTTGGCCTTGGGTACTACAATCCCCTCTCCGCCATTGCGGTGAGGCTTCTCACCCCCAATCCTGAAGAGGCCATTGATACGGCCTTTTTTGCC
>JBDIWL010000128.1:0-4511 GCA_039638315.1 Candidatus Caldatribacterium thermophilum
GGAGAAACACCGCTCCAAGAATGAGGAGTACGATGCCTATGGCACTCAGAGTCCTTGTGAGAATGTTCCGGTGGAGAAGGGTGTGGAAGTCCACGAGCCACTCCTGAATGGCCAGGAGAGGAACGAGGTTAAAGAAGAGCACCGCTACACCCAGAGCAAAAAGGAGCACGAAAATCCCCACAATTCCAGCGACGATCTTTCCAAAAAGTTGCATACCAACCCTCCCTTATCGCTTACTTGTTTCCCCCCGGAGTTTGTCGATGAGTTCGGAAGCCTCCTGAGCAGAGAGCGAGGCAATCCACTGCTCATCCACTGCCTTTCCCTGGCTCCGCAGGAGGTCCCGGATGAAGTTCTTCTGCCGCTCTGTTGCTGGGCGAAAGGCCTCCTGGGGTTCCTCTTCCTCGCCCTCATACAGGTAGAGCCCTACTCCAAGGAGCGTGGCGCATTTCTTCAGGGCGTCAGAGGCAGCAGCTTTAAGGTCATCCCCAAGGTCCACAAAGGAACCATCAGGGTTGTAGGCAATAGCCTTGGACCCAAACTGCTCCTTCACCACACCTCCGCAGGTCAAGCGCCCAAGAACCCAGACGTACCCGTTTTCCGTGTCGATGTGCTTCTCCTTGATTTCAAAGGACCAGTCGCCGTCGAAGGCTTCGTTGAGGCGCCGGATGACTGAAGCTGTATCGACGTAGAGAATTGTACGCCCTCCTGGTCCTGGCCGGCTCTTCACTTCCTTTTTGGAAAACTTCTTCTCAAGAATTTCTCTGTTCTTCATCGGCATCACCATTTTGTAGAACCATTTCGCTTGCTCTTTCTTCCAGAACCGGAATGAAACCCGTCTCGGCAACGATTCTTTGCCCTTCCTCGCTGAGAACAAAGTTGAGAAAATCCTTTATCGCTCCTTCCGGGGGACGGTCAAGGTAGAGGTACAGAGGCCGAGAAAGGGGATACTTCCTGGTGCGCACCGTGTCCCAGGAGGGGAGAACGCCGTCAAGGGCCACAACTTTAACGCTTTCCCGGACATACCCAAGCCCCACGTAGCCAATGCATCCCGGAGAAGAGGAAACTTCTTGAAGGATAGCGAGATTTGAAATGAGCATGAGGGCCTTGGGGGTTACCTCTTTTCCTTTGAGGACGACTTTATTGAAAACCTCGAAAGTTCCAGAGGCGAAATCCCGGGAAATGGGGACAATCGGCATCTTTGCTCCTCCAAGTTCCTGCCAGTTGGTAATCTCTCCAGAGTATATTTTCTGCAAGGTTTCAAGGGTCAGATTCGAAACAGGGTTTGTGGGATGGACAATAACGGCGATGGCATCATAGGCGATGATGACAGGGATGAGTTCTTTACCTTTTTCCTGAAAGGCAGTAACTTCCTTTTCCTTAGCTTCTCTGGACGACATGGCGATGTCTACAACGCCGTCAAGGAGAGCCGTAATGCCCACCCCTGATCCCCCACCACTGACGCTGATGTCCATCTCAGGATGCGCTTCAAGGTATTCCTCGGCAAGAATCTGTACAAGAGGGAGAACCGTTGTTGAGCCCTGAATGGTGATGCGCTCCTTTGCAGGGAGCAAGGAAGTACAGAGGAGACTTAAGAGCACCCCTATGAGGAGAGCATTTTTTGGTAAAAGCACACGTCGATCCATCGGCCGAATTTGAACCCCGCTTCTTTCAGGATGCCTCGAAGGACAAAACCGAGCTTTTCATGGAGTTTGATGCTTGCGATGTTTTCGCTGGCAATGATGGCTACAATAGAGTGGTAGGAGAGTCGCCTTGCCTCTTCGATGAGAGCACCAAGAAGCTCATACCCGATGTGTTGCCGGCGAAACTCCCGGCGGACGTAGATGGAATCGGTTACCGTGTACTGGTATCCTTCCCGGTCAGAGTATGGACTCAAACATGCCCAGGCCACAATAAGGCCGTTTTCTTCGGCAACAAGGAGGGGGTAGCGTTCATTATGGCTTTCGAACCACCGCACCTGGTCCTCAAGGGACCTGGGGTAGAGGTGGAATGTGGAGATGGTCGTGAGGACTGCTTCGTTATAGATTTCAGTGATAGCCGAGAGATCCTCTTGGTTTGCTCTCCGAATCACCAGGAGCTTCTCCTTCATGGCGTTCATATTGTAGCAGAGAGTCTGGTATAATGAAAGAAATCCGGAAGGAGGGAAGTACCATGAAATCCCTTGTTCCCCTTATCCTTGTCCTTAGCCTCTTCCTCATCACCGCCTCCGGTCTTGCCCAGGACGCGGTAAAGCTTCTGCAAGATGCAGCATCCCTTGTGACCGAGGGGAAAATTGAGGAAGCCCAGGCTCTCATTAGGGAAGCATACCTTGTCCTCTGGAACGAAGCCCCACTTACCTGCCCGGTGTACCTGTTTGTTGAAGGGGAGCCTGAAAGCTTTGGTGTGTACCGGCCGCGGCTCTCGCAAACTTTTGTTGATGGAGAAACAATGTACGTCTATGCCGAACCTAAAAACTACACTCTTTTCAAAGAGGGCGATCTCTACCACATATACCTTTCTGTGGGTTATGCGGTCTACGATAAGGACGGAAACTACCTCGGTGGTGAAGAGTCCTGGGAGGATTTCCGGTACCTTGTTCGCACACCGATCTTTGAGTTCTTCTTTTCCTTCTCCTTCTCTTTCGATATCGATCCTGGGGAGTACATTTTAGAAGTCACCGTAACAGACCGGCTCTCGAACAAAAAGACGAGTTTCCAGCTGCCCTTTAAAAGGATTTAAAATGCTCCTTGCCCGGAGATGACCGCAAGAAGGACTTTTGCGGCCTCTTCGGGCCCCCGCGTTTCAAATCCCTCAAGGCCGAGGCGTGTACGCATTTCTCCCACAAAAATACCCCTCTCGAAAAAGGCCTCAAAGAACCTCCTGGCGATGCTCTCATGGAGTTCCCGATACTGAGGGGGACCAAAGATATTGGCAAAGTAAGAGTGCACGATGCCCGTAGAGGTGGTTGTTCCCTTGCTCATGGCTGCACCTTCCCGGAAAACATGTAACGCCTCTTCGGGGGTTCTGAAACGCTGGATAATGGGATGGTCTTCGTCAACATCCTCGTAGTTATTCGCATAGAGGACAATGTCGACCGGATGCCCCTTTATGACCACGTCATAAGTGGTTACCGGAATGACAATCCGGGCATTGACCTGGCTTGGGCTCATAATGATTGCCCGGTCGATTTGTCCAAAGGCGTAGCCTTTTTGCAGGTCGTCAAGCCGCAAGAAAGCACCGATTTCCGTTCCGTAGCCGATAATGTTGCCATCTGCATCAATCTCTAAGGACCCCATGTCATCGGCTATGATGGTGATTTCCCGCAGGTATTCCTCAGAGAGGACACGTAACGCCTCAAGGGTCTCTGATTTACCCGCTGCGGTATCCCCAATGAGGAGTACCGTCTTTTCAACGCCATTTTTGAGAGCGATTTTTACGAAGGCCCCGTGGAAGGGGAAACGCCCTCGCTTCATCATGACAATGTTATGCAGGGTGAGCACCATTTTCTTGAGGTATCCGAAGTACCCAAACTCATCTCGATTTGGGCAAGCGGCAACGAGAATCCCATTGTCTTCGTCATCGAAAAAGACTGTCGGATAGGAAGCAAGGTTATCGAGGACATTTCCCGGGACCCCGAAGGCATAGATTGCATCAGGAGTTTTTTCGAGGTCTTCGTCGGTGGCCAGCTCAAAGAGATTACTCAAGGAAAAGCCAAGCTCAAAGAACTTCTCGTGGAAGTAAACAAGGATGAGCAATGGTCCCACCTTTGCGGGGTAGCACAACCACTCGCTGCTGTTGAGGTCGAAACGCTTTAAGGGATTCTCAAACACTCGTTCAAAACGACCGCTCCTTTTGTTCATCGGTGGGTTGAAGATAAGGGGTGGATTCAGAAGGACCTGCCGAAGGACAGGAACAGAGGCCAGCTTTTCCTTGTAGAACGGATGGGGGAAGGGGATGTCCTTTGGAACCGCAATACCAGCGATGTTGGCCCCTGCCGGAAGCTGGCGGTAAATCTGGGGATGTTTCTCGGTAATGTTCTCCTGAATGTCCCGATAGACACTCCGCACAAGATGGGTCAGGGTTTCGACAGTAGCGTTAAAGGTCCGATAGGGACGTTTGTCGGGACCCTCTTTTTGGGATGTACAGATGAGGAAGCGGTCAAAACTTCGCCAGAAATTGTAGAGGTACTCAACCAGATCGTTGAGCTTTACGGGATCACGTCGGAAACATTCTGTTTCTGGAAGAAGCGAGGGGAGGAAACGGAGTGGAAGTTTCACAAGCATCTGTAGAGCCTTTATGAAAAGCTCAAGGTCGCTTTCCTCAATATGGCTTTTGCCAAAGACCGTAAGAAGAGGAGAACCCTTCTTTTCGAGCTTTTTCAGTCCTCTCCAGAGGATTTCCCGGAAAAGCGAGCTTTCGAAAAGCTCGTTCGGTGTCTCACAGACCCTGTCCTCCGTACGAAGAATGACCTTGTGGTCAAAAATGCGAAAGTCTTCGTGTTTCATGACTCCCTT